>CAYUEH010000083.1:0-10366 GCA_964442465.1 uncultured Laspinema sp.
AATTTTGCAAGAGGTCTAGTATAAAATGGGTTATTATTATTAACATAAAGAAAAAACAAAGAACTCTGAAAAGGCGATAAATCATTGTTTATAAATTTTGTCAAGTCCCTCAAGAAATAAATAGGGAGGTTAGTGCTTGAGGAATCTCAACTGAGTCCGACTACTGCGGAGAGTAGCGGTTTTAAAAGCGATTGAAACAGTCCAGTTGGCCCGAGAAATTCAGTGAGCGCGGTAGGATCCAATGGTCACACAGTCCAAACTTGTAGCGATGCAAAAAGAATACGCAGAACTCCAGAAAAGACTTCAGGAGAGTGAAACCCTGTTGCAGGTTAGCTTTAGTCAATCTCCGGTGGGAATGGTGCACTGTGGATTAGACGGTCAAATTTGGCAGGCGAATCAGAAATTTTGCGAGATCGTCGGATACACAGCGCAGGAGTTGCGATCGCGAACTTTTGAGGATTTGACCCACCCGGAAGACAGGAATGGAGAATTAATCTGGGCACGCAAATTAGTCAAGGGTGAACTGAATACCTATTCCCTCCAAAAGCGATATTTGAGAAAGGATGGGGCGATCGCCCGGGTTTCCCTGGGGATGAATTTGGTCCGGGATGGGAAAGGACTGCCACAGTCAGTCATGGGTTTTATCACAGAAATCACCAATCATCCAGGTAAAATCCACCGGAACAAAGATGAAGTAAAACGGGTTAAAGCGGAACGCCAACGCGCTGAAGCTGCTTTGCATGAATATGAAGCCCGCTTTGAACGGTTAGCGAACAGTTTACCGGGAATGGTGTATCAATACCGTCAGTATCTTAACCCAAACGATGATATTTTCACCTATGTTTCCCCCGCTTGTCGAGAGATTTATGAACTCGAACCGGAAGCAGTCCTCAAGAATTCCCAGTTGATGTGGCAAATCATTCATCCCGAGGATATTACCGGATTTGGTCACTCCTTGCTCCGCGCCGCCCAAACCGGGAGTGAATGGTATTATCAGTGGCGGATTATCACCCCTTCGGGACAACTAAAATGGCTGCAAGGGGCTGCCAAAATGTCACCGCAATCCGATGGTGCGAAGTTATGGGATGGAGTGGTTTTGGATATGACTGATCGCCAGTTGGCCAACATCTCGATGTGTCAACAAATCGAGATGTTGGACCGGGCAAATGACTCGATTATTATTCGCGACTTAAACGACAAAATCCAGTATTGGAATCAAGGCGCTCAACGATTATATGGATGGAGTCTCAGGGATGTCATGGGACAATATATTCATGACTTTTTGCAGACGAGCTTTCCTGAACCTTTGTCAGAAATCATGGCCAGTTTTTTACGAGAAGGGCATTGGCGAGGAGAGTTGGTTCATCGGAAGGGCGATGGCACTGAAGTCGTGGTGGAAAGTCGGTGGACCTTGCAACGGGATGAACAAAATCATCCTCGGGCTATTTTAGAAATTAACACGGATATCAGCGATCGCAAACAAGCAGAACAGGCTTTAAAAGATAGTGAAGCGCGCTTTCGGACCACCTTTGAACAAGCGGCAGTGGGGGTGGCTCATGTGGATTTTGAGGGCAGGTTTATTCGGATTAATCAACGCTTTTGTGACATTGTGGGGTATTCCAAGGCCGAAATTTTAGCTCTAACTTTTCAGGAGATTACCCATCCCGAGGATGTAGATGTAGATTGGGAATTGGCCCAGCAAGTGAAGCGAGAGCAAATTACTCATTACTCTATTGAAAAGCGCTACATTCGCCAAGATTATACCTGGATTTGGGTTAATTTAACTGTAGCGATGGAGCAAGATGGGAGTTATTGGATTTCGGTGATAGAAGATATCACTGAGCGCAAGCAGGCGGAAGCGGCAAGACTCAGCAGTGAGGCTAAACTGCGCGAAAAAGTGGCCCGAGAGGAACTGCTGAATCGGCTGAATTCCCAAATCCGCAATTCCCTGGATCTTAATCAGATTCTGCAAACGGTGGTGACTGAACTACAGCGGGTTTTGAATCTGGATCGCTGTTATTTCCTCTGGCATCAAACGGAACCGACGTTGGGTTGGTTTTGCATTCAAGAGGCTAAACGGCCCAATTTAGACAGTTTCTTGGGGGAATACCTAATTCAAGATAATAACGCTTTGTATCTGAAACTCACCTCCGGGGAAATGGTCTGGTGCGATGATTTGAGCCAATCCCCAGATCTGGACTGGCAGACTATTTATCTGGAACATGGCTTTAGGTCAATTTTGTTAGTTCCCCTGCGAAAAAATAACGGGAAGTTAGGGGTGATTTGTTGTGCCACCGTGGGTCAACCCGATCCCTGGAACCCATCGGAAATTCAGTTGTTGGAGGCGGTCCGAGACTGCATGGAGATTGCCATTTTTCAGGCAGAACTCTATGAAGAAGCCACGGCGCGATCGCAAGCACTCGAACAAACCCTCAAGGAACTCCAACAAACTCAAACTCGACTCATTCAAAGTGAGAAAATGGCAGGTTTGGGCCAACTGGTCGCCGGAATTGCTCACGAAATTAATAATCCAATTAGCTTTATTTTTGGAAATATCATCCATGCTAGAGAGTATCTGTCCGACTTGCTAGACATGGTGGAACTCTATGACCAACATTATCCAAATCCGGTAACTGAGATTCTAGACAAAGCAGAGGAGGTGGACTTAGAATTTTTGAAGGAAGACTTTTCTAAACTTCTGGATTCGATGGAACAGGGGGCGATTCGCATCCGAGAAATTGTGACCTCGTTGCGGACTTTTTCCCGGTATGATGAAGCGACGCTCAAAGATGTCGAGATTCATTCAGGAATTGAGAGTAGTTTAATGATTCTGAAAAATCGGTTGGAGGCTCAAGGAAATCGTCGGGAAATTGAAGTGATTAAAAACTATGGAACCCTTCCCAATGTGGAGTGTTTTGCCAGGGAACTGAATCAGGTATTTATCAATATTTTGGCCAATGCGATCGATGCCATTGATGAAGCGTCTCGTCAGGGGAATCCCCAGAAACCGGGTAAAATCTGGATTCAGACTCAGGTGCTCCCGGGCGATCGCATTGCTATCCAGATTAAAGATAATGGCTGTGGCATTCCAGAAACTTCCCTGCCGCGCCTCTTTGATCCCTTTTTTACCACCAAACCCATCGGCAAAGGGACGGGGTTAGGATTAGCCACTAGCTATCAAATTGCAGTCGATCGCCACCAAGGTGGACTCGAATGTACCTCCACCCCAGGAATCGGCACTGAATTTACGATTGAACTGCCTATTCACCAGGACCAATTTCACCAGGATGAAACAGGATAAAAGGACAGGGTAAATATTAGAGTTTTCCCCCATCTCCCCCATCCTCCCCATCTTCCCCATCTTCCCCATCTCCCCCATCCTCCCCATCTTCCCCATCTCCCCATCGGTCCTCAAAAAAATCGCAATTTTTGTTAAATGCGATAGCAATCGAGGTAGAATAGAATGAAAGCAAAACACTTAAAAAAGTGTCAGGGACTGGAGAAACGAGATAATGCACGCGATCGCTGACTATTTGATTACCGAAAAAATTCATGAAAGTATTCATACCCTGGTGTACCGTGGATCGCGGCCCGGGGATGACACCTCCGTGATGATTAAAATCCCCAATGCTGAATATCCGACGATGGGGGAACTGGTGCGGTTGCGGAATCAATATGCGATCGCCAAAAATCTCAATGTCCCGGGAATTGTTAAACCCTTAAGCCTAGAACGCGATCGCAATGGATTAGCTCTGATCCTGGAAGATTTTGGCGGAATTTCTTTAAAAGATTATACCACCTCTCATTCCCTTTCTATTGCTGACTTTCTCTCCATTGGGATCCAAATTGCCGATGCCTTAGAAGCACTGTATCAAAATCGCATCATTCATAAAGATATCAAACCCGAGAATATTTTAATTCACCCCCTGACTAAGCAGGTTAAGGTAACGGATTTTAGTATTTCTTCCCGGTTGCCGAAAGAAAGCCTGACTTTGGTCAATCCCAATGCTTTAGAGGGAACTTTAGCTTATATTTCCCCGGAACAAACCGGGAGAATGAACCGATTTATTGATTATCGCACGGATTTTTATTCCTTGGGGGTAACGTTTTATGAACTGTTAACGGGGACCTTACCCTTTGCCTCCACGGATGCGATGGAATTAGTGCATTATCATATTGCCAAACAGCCGGTCCCCCCAAATCGAGTGGTTCGGGAGATTCCCGAGGCGATCGCTGAGATTGTCATGAAACTAATGGCAAAAAATGCCGAAGAAAGATATCAAACAGCCCCCGGGTTAAAAGCGGATTTAGCAACCTGTTTGATGCAGCTACAAACCACCGGCAAAATTCAACCCTTTGCAATCGCCCAGAAGGATATTGCGGCGCGATTCCAGATTCCGGAAAAACTGTACGGACGATCGGGGGAAATCGAGGGCTTACTGGGAGCATTTGAAACCGTTGCTACTGGTCCGGCTCAACTGATGTTAGTGGCGGGATATTCGGGGATTGGGAAATCGGCATTAGTTCACGAAGTCCACAAACCAATTTTGGCAAAACGGGGTTATTTTATCTCGGGAAAATTCGACCAATTCAAGCGAAATATCCCTTATGCACCGCTGATTCAAGCGTTTCAAGATTTAATTCGCTACCACATTCTCACAGAAAGTTCTCAGGCGATCGCCACCTGGAAAAAACAACTTTCTGCCGCATTAGAGAACCAAGGACAGGTGATCATTGAGGTGATTTCTGAACTAGAATTCCTGTTAGGAAAACAGCCAGATCTTCCTGAACTTCCTGCGGCTGAATCCCAAAATCGCTTTAATCGAGTATTTCAAAATTTTATCCGGGTGTTTGCCAATGAACATCATCCCTTGGTGTTGTTTTTAGATGATTTACAATGGGCGGACATCGCGTCATTAAAGTTACTAGAGTTGCTCTTAAGTGACGCGGATTTACACTATATGCTGGTGATTGGGGCTTATCGGGATAACGAAGTGAGTCCGGTGCATCCCTTGATGTTGATGGTTAATCGCCTCCAACAAACCCAGGGAGTGGCGATCGACCAGATTGAAGTTCCCCCTCTGAAGCAGGAGGATGTGAATCAGTTAGTTGCCGATGCCTTAAGCTGTCCACAAATGCGATCGCAACCGATTTCCGAACTGGTATTTCAGAAAACCGAAGGGAATCCTTTCTTCGTCACCCAGTTTTTAAAATCCCTGTATGAGGATCGGTTATTAGAGTACGATGGTGAGCAGGGGTATTGGCAGTGTGATCTCACCCAAGTGAAATCCTTAGCGATTTCCGAGAACATTGTAGACTTTATGGCGACTCAGTTGCAACGGTTACCGGCCCCCACCCAAACCGTTTTAACCTTAGCCGCCTGTATCGGACATCAATTCGACCTCGCCACCTTAGCCGTCGTCTATCAGCATTCCCTCGGGGAAACCTCAGCCCAGTTGTGGGCGGCCCTACAAGCGGGGGTGGTGAATCCCGTCAGCGAATTGTATAAATTCTTCCAATCGGATTCTGGAACTGAGGGCGAAGAGATCAACGGCGAAGCCCCGTCGGTCCAGTATAAGTTCTTACACGATCGCGTCCAGCAAGCCGCTTATTCCCTGATTCCTGACCCGGAAAAACAAGCCACTCACCTCAAAATCGGACGGTTAATCTTAGCAAATACCCCCGCAGAAGCGGTAGAAGAAAAAGTCTTTGATTTAGTCAATCAATTGAATATCGGGGCTGAGTTAATCCAGAGTGAATCAGAAAAATATCAATTAGCAGCGTTAAATCTGCAAGCGGGACAGAAAGCCAAATCTGCCACAGCTTACGAACCGGCATTACGGTATTTGGAGGCCGGGTTGGCTTTATTACATCCCACCAGTTGGGGCGATCGCTATGATTTAACCCTCCCGCTTCATCTGGCATCTGCCGAATCTGCCTATTTGAGTACCGACTTTGAGCGTATGGAGGATTTGGCGCAAATCGTCCTAGAAAAAGCGGAGACTCTCCTAGACAAAATTCAAGTTTATGAAGTCAAAATCCAAGCCTACACCGCTCAAAATAAACAACTCGAAGCCCTCGCAACCGCCCAAGAAGCCCTGGGATTATTGGGGGTTAAATTACCGGAAGAACCCAGCTTTGAGCAGATTCAGACTGGACTCGGAGAATTGTTTTCCCGGTTAACGGATCAGCCCGTCAAAGCCTTAAACGAATTGCCCAAAATGAGCAATCCTGACAAAAAAGCGGCGATGCGGATTCTCAATAGTGCCATTGCCCCAGCCTATCAATCCGCCCCGTTATTGTTACCCTTGCTGGTGTTTGAAGAAGTTAAACTGTCTCTGGACTATGGCAATACCGAGGAATCAACTTATGCCTACGGCTGTTATGGATTAATTTTATGTGGCATTGTGGGAGATATCGAAACCGGCCATGAATTCGGCCAATTAGCCTTAAGAGTGTTGGCGCAATTCAAGAATCAGAAACTCAAGGCCCGGACTGTGATGGTGGTGAATAATAATGTCCGGTTCTGGAAGGAACCGCTGCAACACACGATTGCCCCTTTATTGATCGGGTATGAGAGTGGACTGGAAACCGGAGATGTAGAATATGCGGGGTTATGTGCTTATAATTACTGCATAAATTCCTATTTTGCCGGGAAAGAATTGGGGCAGTTGGAAGCGGAAATGTCTTCCTACAGCCTACTGATGGAGAAACTCAAGCAGACCAATACCCTCAACTATCAAAAAATGTACTGGCAGGCGGTATCTCACTTAATTCGCGGGGCCGATCATCCAGAGCATCTGGTGGGGGAGTTGTATAATGAGTTCATCATGTTACCGCTGCATGAACAAACCAGCGATCGCTACGCCTTATGTTGTTTGTACCTGAACAAACTGATTCTCAGCTATCTCTTCAGACAACGTGAGTCTGCCTTTGAAAATGCGGGGATAGCCGCTAATTATTTAGATGGGTTGACCGCAGTTTATCCGTTACCCCTGTTCTATTTTTATAACTCTCTGGCTGCATTAGGGGTTTATCCAAATCAACCCGAAGCCGAACAAGAGATTATGTGGAATAAGGTCGAAGAAAATCAAGAGAAGATGAAAAAATGGGCAGAATTTGCCCCGGATAATTTTCTGCATAAATATGAATTAGTAGAAGCGGAAAAAGCCCGAGTTAAGGGGGACATTGCCGAGGCGATCGCCAGGTATGACCGGGCCATTATCCACGCTAGGGAAAGCCAATATATCCAAGAAGAAGCCCTCGCTAATGAACTCGCGGGAGAATTTCATCTCCAGCGTGGCAGTCAACAAATTGCCCAGTTTTATTTAACTGAAGCCTACTATGGATATGTCCGGTGGTCGGCAAGCGCTAAGGTGAAATTTTTAGAACAAACATATCCGTTAGTGTTAGCCCGAGTCACCCAACGCGCAGTGATTCGGCCCTTCAGCATTCAGGAAACGATTTCCTCTTTTTCAACCACCAGTACCAGCATCAGTCAAGACTCTTCCGCCTTAGATATGACCACGGTAATGAAAGCGGCATTAGCGCTTTCTGAAGAACTGGTTTTGGATAAGTTCCTGAATAAGTTAATGCGAGTTATCCTGGAAAATGCAGGGGCACAGACGGGGTTTTTGATTTTAGAACAAGAGGGGAAACAAGTCATCCAAGCGGCTGGAAATATTGAGGAGGAGACGGTGACGACGACGAGACCGTCCATTCAAATTAGTTGCACGGGAATTCCCCTGGAAGATATCTCTTGTTTGCCTTTAAGTATTGTTAATTATGTGCATCGGACCGGGGAAGTTCTGGTGCTCAATAATGCGGCAGTGGAGTCGGTATTTACGACGGATCCGTATATTGCCGCGAAGCAACCGAAATCCATTCTTTGCTTTCCAATGGTCTACCAAGGCCAGACTGTAGCAATTTTATACTTAGAAAATAACTTGAGTGTAGGAGTGTTTACTCGGGACCGTCTGGAAGTCTTAAAATTACTCTCATCTCAGGCGGCTATTTCCCTCGAAAATGCCCGATTATACCGGAATTTAGAACAGTCGATTCAGGACGTGAAAGAAGCGCAATTACAACTGGTTCAGACGGAAAAAATGTCTACCTTGGGACAGTTAGTTGCTGGAGTTGCCCACGAAATTAACAATCCCCTCAGCTTCGTTCACGGCAATCTGAATATGGCCCTAGAATATGCAGAAGATTTGCTCAATCATCTGCAACTCTATCAGCAATGCTATCCTGAACCTGTTGCCGATATCCAAAATCATGCCACGGCGATCGATTTAGAATACTTGCAAGAAGATTTCCCAGAAATGTTGCGGTCCATGAATCTGGGAACCGATCGCATTAAGGAGATTGTTAAATCCCTGAAGAATTTTTCTCGCAAGGACCCGGGAGTATTTCAAAAATCGGATCTTCATGCGGGACTAGATAGTACGCTGCTGATTTTATCAAATCGCTTGAAAGCAACGGGTTCTAAACCGGCAGTGACGGTGATTAAAGACTATGGAAAGCTGCCTTTAGTTCAATGTTATCCCGGACAACTGAATCAGGTGTTTATGAATTTGATTGCGAATGCGATCGACGCCTTAGAATCAGGGGTGTCTAGTCCTTTGTCCTCGGTTAACCGGGGTTCATCTGGCGAAAATAACACTGTACATTTTGCGAAAGAGTCCGAATCTAAAACGATTCGCATTCGGACTGAATTGCAAGAGGATTGCGTGGCGATTCACATTGCTGACAATGGATCGGGGATGACTGAAGAGGTGCAGGAACAGCTATTTCATACCTTCTTTACCACTAAACCGGAAGGAAAAGGTACGGGACTAGGATTATCCATTAGTCATCAAATTATTGTGGAACGTCATCATGGCAAACTCCTGTGCAACTCCCAACCGGGGGAAGGCACAGAGTTTACCATTGAGATTCCGATTCGCCATGAAAATCGGACGGTTTAATCCGGAGTTAGGACTGAGGCGATCGCCCCACGTTTTCTAATATTTTCAGGGGACCGACTGCTTTGAGATGCTGCATTTCCTGGGAATTGCGGACAAAGAGGGAACCGGCAAAGGCGAGGGAGTTGATGGAAATTGTCTCAAAACTTTCTTGCGATCGCGGGACAATCAGCATCCAATCTCGGGTCATTAACAGATTGTAAGGACCGGGTTGTTTCGGGTTCGTTTCCTCCGGTTTTAACCCCACCGTTGCTAACAGTTTTAAATAGGATTTGAGGGTGAGTTGCGCCGCTTCTAAGGGATGGTTAAATAAGTCGGGGTCAAAAAAGGTGACGGCACAATCAAAGGGAAAGGCGGCGATGGTTCCTACCCCATCCACCACCGTCGCTGAGATGATTGCGGGTTCCAAAGGCATCCTCGGTCCATCGGAGGCGATCGGCAGGGGGACTAACTGCAAATGTTTGTGTCTCTGACTCGCCCCCGCTTCCTTGCCGCCATTATAAAACCCTAACCCATCAAACTGCTGTAAACAACCCCACATCGCCTCAAAATCGGCCAGAGTGAGTAACATTTCCTGTTCCTCAAACTCTCGGGTCACTAATAACAAATGATAGTCTACGACATTAAATTTATTTAATAAACAAACATGAGTGGGGGAAATATCCGCAACAAATAAATCCCGGTCATAAGGTAAAAATGGATTAAATTCCTGACCGGATTTCCGAGTTTTATCGGCCTCAGATTCCTTGGCCTTTTGCTTTCTAACCAGATTCGATAAAATTCGCACTAAAAAGCGCAGTCCCTGGGTTTCTAAAAACTCAGAATCCGTGGGAATCGATTGGAGTGCACCGGATTCTATTCCATGTTTCGTCGCTTGTTTCACTTTCAACCATAGGGTATCCGGTTCTAGGGTGAGGCGGTCTTGCATCCTCGGTTTGTCCTCTCTCATGATCGCAATGTGACGGATAGGATTACCGGATCTACTGTAGAACAGATTCGGACATTTGACTAGACTGGAGCAGGTTGGAGCAATTCTATGGGGATTACTCTATCTATTTTATCAGGTATTGAATCAAAAGTCCAGGATTTTAAGATAAAATAAAAAATATTTTTTGATCCCAAATTGGACCAATGAGTGCATCGAATCCTGCTCACAAATCGGGACCGGGGGTTCCGACCCTGCCGCCTAATTTGCATCTGCGATCGTATCAAAAACAGGCGATCGCCAGTTGGTTTGGCAACCAAGGACGAGGGACCCTAAAAATGGCCACGGGAAGCGGCAAAACCATCGCTGCCTTGGCGATCGCCACGGAACTCTATCACCGCATCGGATTACAAGTATTGCTCATCCTCTGTCCCTACCGCCACCTCGTCAATCAGTGGGCGCGAGAATGTGAGATGTT
>CAYUEH010000083.1:10466-13408 GCA_964442465.1 uncultured Laspinema sp.
GATGGGACCGTTGAACAGTCCGGTTCCCGGGGCAGTAATCGCCAACTGGAAGCGGTTTCCCACCTCTTGGGGTCGGAACTGGGCTATCGGGTGAATACCTATACCGCTGACACGGCGATCGAGAAACGAGAAGAATTGCGACGGCAATTTGAAAGCGGAGAATTACAAGGATTAGTGGCAATTCGCTGTTTAGATGAAGGGGTAGATATCCCGGCGATTAAAACCGCTGTGATTCTCGCCTCTAGTGGCAATCCCCGCCAGTTTATCCAACGTCGGGGCCGGATTTTGCGCCCCCATCCCAACAAGGATAGAGCGACTCTATTTGATACCATTGTCATGCCTCCAAAACTCGACCGAGAAGCGCTAGAAATCGAGCGAAATATTTTAAAAAAAGAACTACGCCGCTTCATAGAATTTGCAGACTTAGCCGATAATGCAGGAGAAGCACGAATGAAATTACTCCAACTTCAAAAATCTTACGGATTATTAAGTCTTTGACAGTTGGGGGTAATCCAGGTAAAATTAATGACAATTGGGTAAAACTTCAATCGGGGAGGAAATCATCAAATGTACGCCAGTCACCCGCCAGAATCGGATACAACCTTGGGAGTCGCCTATCCTTCCGAGACAGTTCCTGTGAAAAAGCACCTCATTTTCGCAGAAAAGCAACCCGCCTATCACCCCAGCAATCGACCCCATGAGGAACTCCGCGATATCGAAGAACCAATTACCAGTGCCTCCCCAGAAGTTCGCGCCATTATTGAGCGTGTCTTGCAAGCGGAAAAAGATAAACTCTATATGAAAGCGCCCCGAAATATTAACGATGATATCCTCAAAATTGTAAAGGAAGAAATTCAATGAAACTGATTTCTCTGACGCTTTGTAATTTTCGTCAATTTTATGGGAGAACCCCAGAAATTTCCTTATCCCGAGGGTCCCATAATACGACCATCATTCATGGCAATAACGGGTCCGGTAAAACTACGATTATGAATGCCTTTACTTGGGTACTTTATGAACAATTTTCCGCTGCCTTTGCCGGACCCGATCGCCTCGTGAATAAACGCGCCATCACCGAAGCAAAACCCGGTGAACCCGTTGCCTGTTGGGCGCAGTTGGTGTTTGAACATGACAGCAAACGTTATCAAGCAAAACGCCTAATTCGCGCTTACAATACCTCCACGGGAATTACCCACGGGTCGAGTGAATTATTTATGACGATCGCCGGAGATGATGGCAGATGGTCCCCACCTCCGCCTCAACAACATCCCGATGATATCATTGGCCGCATTTTACCGGAAAGTTTACATCAATATTTCTTTTTTGATGGAGAAAGAATCGAGTATATTGTCCGGTCCGAGAAAAAAGCTGAAATTGCCGAAGCGACAAAGAAATTACTGGGATTAGAAGTCTTAAATCGGGCAATTCGGCATCTCGGGGAAACCCGAAAAAACTTAGAAACTGAATTAAAAGCGATTGGCGACCCCCAAACCAAACAGTTATTAAAAGAAAAGGCAACCCGAGAGAAAGAGGGTACTCGCCTCCAGAAACGGCAAACTGAGATTACCAAAGAGTTAGAAGCACAAGCGCAACTCAAGAAAACCATCAGCGATCGCCTCCTGGAATTAGGCGGTGCCGAAGAATTGCAAAAGCGGCGCAAAAACCTAGAGGAACAAAACTCCTCCATTCGCAACCAATTAAAACAAGCGAAAGAAGCACTTAAACGGGCCATTTCTAGCCAAGGTTATATCACCTTACTGGGAGAATTTACCAGTGAATTTAGAACCCTAGTCAATGATTTAAGGAACCGAGGGGAACTCCCGGCAGGGATTAAACAACCCTTCGTTCAACAATTGCTCGATCGCCAACGCTGTATCTGTGGTGCCGAACTTAGCGAAGGCAATCCCGCCAGAAAACTCGTGCGATCGTGGATGGATAAAGCAGGGATGGCAGACATTGAAGAAACCGCCATTCGCATGAGTACCCAAGTCGAGGCGATCGACAAACAAGTACCCGACTTTTGGCAAGAAATGGACCGCCAACAGAAGGCGATCGAGGGATTTAGAACCGAACTTTCTGCCATAGAAACCCAACTCGATGAAATCAAAGACAAGCTGAGAAGCTATCCCGATGAAAACATCCAAGAATTGCAGAAGCGCCTAGACGAAATCGAGCGCAAAATGAGCGAACTAGACCGAGAATTAGGGTCTAATCAAACCCAAATTGATAGCTTGCAAGGGGCGATCGACCGTTTGAATAAACAAGTGGAAAAGCAGAAAACCAACGAAGAGAAACAGGAGTTAGCCAAAAAAAGAGTATTTGCCACCCAGGATGCGATCGACCGCTTAACCGAGGTGCGATCGCGCCTAGAAAACCAATTTAGAACCCAACTCGAACAGCGAGTTCAGGAAATTTTTAGTGAAATTTCCTTTACCCCCTACCTCCCCAAACTCAGCGACAAATACGAACTCACCTTAATCGAAAATACCAGCGGATTTGAAGTCCCCGTCGCCGCCTCCACCGGCGAAAATCAAATCCTCAGTTTATCCTTCATTGGCGGCATTATCGACGGCGTTCGCGAGTGGAGTAAAAAGAACACCTTAATGGGACCGGATAGCAGTACCTTCCCCATCGTCATGGACTCCCCCTTTGGCAGTTTAGACGAAATTTATCGCCGCCAAATTGCCAAAATACTGCCTCAACTTGCCAACCAACTCGTCGTCTTAGTCACCAAAACCCAATGGCGGGGAGAAGTCGCCCAAGAAATGAAACCTTACATCGGCAAAGAATATGTCCTAGTTTACAACTCTCCCAAACCCGATTGTGAAGAAGATTGGATTGAATTAAGAGGGATGCGCTACCCCTTAGTTAAATTAAGTCCCAATGAATTTGAATATACCGAAGTCCTGGAGGTAGACGAGGCATTTTAAAACAACTATAGC
>CAYUEH010000084.1:0-13395 GCA_964442465.1 uncultured Laspinema sp.
CCTGCCATTGCATAGACTAAACCGCGCCGATATTCATGATGAATGGGGGTTTGGCGTTCGATTTCGAGATATTCTTCAGGACTGATGGAGTTGGGGACAGCAATCATCAGTATTGCCTCCAAAAGGTGATTGACTTTAATTCAATTATATAGCAAATATCGTAGAATTTAGAAACTTCATGATATAGGAGTGCGAGCATCTTGCTCGCTTTTGATAAGAGCGAGCAAGATGCTCGCACTCCCCAACTGTAAGCAAATAACTGTGGGAACCCCCATGAATTGGATATTAAATTATTCCTCTTCCCGGGATAAAATCAAATTCAGCACATTTAACTCATGAGAATTCAATAAATACTTATCGGAAAACATTTTAGTGCGCATTTGCTCTAAACTGTAGCTTCTGAACAGTAAAAAGGGAAATTCTCGGTATTGGCGACCGATGGGTAAGGTGTTGTAGGCGGGATAGAGGGAATGGAGGTAGCGCGAGAGTAAGGTTCTAAATTCTTGGTCTTCTTCTTCCTGGGGTTCTTCTTTGAAATACTCGGCGATCGCCTCTCCGGCAATGAAGTTAAACAATGGCATCAGATAATATTGGTCCGTATTATTGCTATATTGTTCAAACCATTGAGTGCGGGTTGCTTCCCGGTTGAGTAATTCCACTAACTCAATGGCACCCCCGCGTATAGTTGATCGCAGGTTTTCGGGATATTCCAGACTCTTACTCACGGCAAACATCTTGTTAATTAACTCATCGGTGGCATAGCGGCGAATCTGCTGTTGTAAGCGAATTTCATAACTTTCTTCTAACTTTTGGTGAATCGGAACGATCAGTAAACTTCCCACCAGATGACCCGGTTCAATATTGCCAAGGTCTAAAAGTTGGTCGAGGCGGTTACAGTATTGGGTAAATTGGGTATTGAATTCTTCCCTTAAAGAAAGATAGGATTTCTGCATGGTTTCCTCGGTCCCGGTTTCATCCATTAAGATAAATTCCGCATGACTGAGAAGACCTTCCAAACTGGTAAAAATATCTTGCAAAATCCGATGACTGGGTTTCTGGCGATATTCATTTTTAAGTTCGCGAATCAGGTGGGTGATTTGACCACTCAAGGTCATTCCGGCAGTAGAAACGGATTTACCGCCAATGGGAATGATCAGACAATCTTTTCTACCCAAGGGTCCGGACCCGAAAATCCGTGTCATCATGGAAAGTTTCAGAATCAGCAAGATATTTAAGAGATTTAAGATGCTTTCTTGCATCGACAGTTGCCGTTCTGTTTCGTCATCCAGGGTGGGAAATTCGGGGTCAGGGGAGGGATAGTACACCGCGCGATCGCCTAAGTAAAATATCAGGGATTTCTCTTCCGTATCCAGGGTCTGCCGGACTCCATTTTCCTCATACTCTCCCCTGGCGCGATAAATTACCTGAATCACTTCCATGAGATTTTTCTCAATCTGAAACCGGGGAATCTCAACTAAAATATGTTGTGCTTTAGGGAAAGATAATCCCCGACTGGCGGAGGAGGTCATAAACACGACTTTGACATCTTGTTTATAGGTCTGAATTCGCAGTTTCTCCGCCTCGCCGAGACTGGCATGAATTTCCAGGTAATCCCTGTAGGGTTCAAATTTACCTCGGCGTTGGCGCAGGGTTTCTATGAGTTCCTGCAATCGCTTTTTATCCTGAATGTAGACCAGGATTTGACGGGAATCCGGTTGGATTAATAACTGATAAATATCTTCCGCCAGTCGAGTTTGCATCTTCTCGACTAAGGTGCGCTTTTCGGATTGAAACAGATTGGAGGTGAATTTGACCGATTCGATAAAGATTTTATAAGTAATGTTCAACTCCCTGGCAGGGTAGGAGTTGGTATTAATCGCACAAGCGGGTAAGTTTTTAAATGGGAAAGTCTCGATGGTGACAGGATTTGGGGACTGTTTGGCAAGGCGAAAATAAATTTTATCCGGTTCGGGAGAGGGTTGAGATAAGTGTTGGGTAATCACGTCTTTGTCTACAATGGACGCATCCGCTACGATGACTTTGGTATTAAATCCATGTTCCGGGTTGGTGAGTTCATAGTCGTACAAAAATTTACGGATGCCTTGCAAGAAGTGAACGCCGCTATCATCCCCGGTGATTTCGTCAATCATAATAAATAGATGTTTGATGCGGTTGGAGATTTGCTGCATTTTTGCCGGGATGACTGCTTTATCTCGTTCGTTATAGGCACTTTTAAAGATGTGATTCAGATGTTTCAGGGTGGTGTTTCCCGGGGTGGTGACGCGCAAGGATTGGATGGAGACAGTGGCAAGGATTTGATTGGAGAGTTGAGTGGTGACTGCGGTATGAATGCCAGAACAAATACTGGAAAGCACTCCGGCAGTTTTTGTCTCGTGCTCGCGAATGTGATCAGTGGCGATTTGAGTTAAATGGCGGGACCGACGCTGACCCCTTGGCGATCGCACTTCCTGATCGGCAGGAATAAAATCTACCGCGCTGGCAGTAAAAGGATCTCGCCGGGAGTTGGTGTGATATCGAACTGTGGGAAATCCGCCGTTTTCCTGGATCAGGACGGCGTTACTGGTGAGACACCAGAGGCGATCGTCACAGAGGTTGCCGGTGGATGCGGATTTAAATTTATCGATAATATCTAAATTGACTTGTTTCCGGGGACTGACATAGAGGAATAAGAACCCTTCGTCAAAATGGGACTGTAGAAAATTGGCGATCGCGGTGGTTTTGCCAATTCCCGGATTGCCGGTTAAAAACAGATAAATCTCCTCAGAAGTCAGCGCCTTTTGAATCAGTTCCGCGTGTCCATTTCGCAGGGTCAATCCCGGCGGTAAACCCAAGGGAGTTGCCAACTCCTGGGGGAGAATTCCCACGGAGTTAAAAAAACCTTGAATCCGTTCGTGATGAATGACTTCAGTGATACCCGGTCCGGTGAGGTTGGGTTGAGACAACTTCTCCACCAATTGTTGACCCTCGATAAAACTTTTGGCCGCACTTCGCTGAATTTGCTTGAGGACATTTTTTCGCGCTGTTTTAATTTCTTGCTGTTTCGGTTCCTTCTTATAAATTTCGGCACAAGTTGCCAACAACTGGAGATTATCAGGACGAAGGGAGATAGTTCCAATATGGCGATCGCTATATCCCACGACGTTAAAAACCAGGGAAGCAGATTCTGGCAATAGGCCATAGTCCTGCAAAAATCCATAGAAACTATGCGCGTAAGAACCGGCCTGAATTAACTTGGTACTTTCTTTATCCCGCCGTTTAAATGCTGTTAGATATTGCCGTAAATCTTTCGATAAATCCCAGTCTAACCCGGGACTGCTGCCGGTATCCAGACGCAATTTAGAAAACACACTCTTCGACCGCAAGTAACCCAACTCTCCCCTCAGCATTTGCCGCAAGACTTCCACATCATCCAGGGGAACAATATCCTCAGCAGATTGTACGGAAAACACGGATAAATCCACACATAAAATCCGGAACTCCTGACCATAGCGCAAGAAGATTAAGGTATCGGACTGCAAAAACTCTCCCGCTTTCCCCTGTCCAGAATATTGATGAATAATCCGCTGAATTTGCCGGGAATCGAGGGTTTCAAACTGGGATAAGACTTGGGTGAAATGTTCCTTAGAATCTTTGGGGGAAGTGCCAATGCTGTTGTCCCCGGCAAAACTGCATTGATAGTAGAGAATTTCCAGTTGACGTTTGCGGCCATCTTCCGGGGAGTTCAGATATTCCCGAAAGAAATTCAACCCCGAGAGAAACCCTTTCTGGATAAAAAAACGACTCCATTTTTCCAATATCTCGCGGTTTTGGGGTGCGATCGCCTCATGTTTTTCCGCCATCCGCTTGACCATCTTCGGTAATTTCAGTCCCTGCAAATCCTGGCGATACAAGTCTCCAAAATGGTGTTTAATCTGATGGCGTTCCAGATAGGCCAAAATGCCAAGATTAAACCCCACTTCAAACAACCGGCCTAATTCTTCTGCTATCATCTGCTTGATATGACTCCTGGTAGTAATGGTTATCTAGTCAACAACCGCTGGGGGTTAAAACCCCCAGCTAATAGCTAAAGTCGGTTAAAACCGACTAAAAACATCACGGGATAAGACTTCTAGTCGGTTAAAACCGACTAGATTCTGTTAGGCGGGGGATTTATCCCCCGCCGAGTGTTACTAAAAACATCACGGGATAAGACTTCTAGTCGGTTAAAACCGACTAGATTCTGTTAGGCGGGGGATTTATCCCCCGCCGGGTGTTACTCTCCGCAAATCTAACACTTTCTTAACCTCGGTCAAAAATGCTAAAGCATTAAACTCAACCCGTGGCGTCATTTGTTCAAAGATGGATAAGGCACCAATGGACTGTTCTCCAATAATTGTTTCGTAAGGGTCTAACTTCAAGGTTTGGTCACTTTTGCGGTCAAAGCGGGAGAAGTGAAACAGGGTTAAGTATTGCAAAATGTCCCGTTTCAGGGGAGTGTCATAGATTAAATCTTGGCGAATGGATTGGTCATCCATGACTTGGGGATAAAAGTCTCCTAATAAGGTAGAATAGGAAATCACCCCATTATAAAATCGGTCCTCTGGTCGGCCAACACTGATGCCATTAAATAGGTTAAGAAAGACCACCGCTTGCTGTCGGGGGTCTTGTGCTAAACTGGTGAGTTGTTGCGTGTCTTGGACCACAAATGCGTTGACTTTGGGACCGCCTAATTTGCAGACGTAATATTTATCGAAAAAAATGGGATAAATTTTGAGGTCTGGATGGTTTTGCATTAAGGCGGTAATCAGGGGAGGAGACATAAAATAGAGGTCTTCATCCCGATCGCCACGGGTGATATGTAGGGTACTGGTATAGGGTGCTTGTGCGACATAGAGGATATGCCGGTATCCTTGTTGATACAGTTGGTTGACGGTATCGATTAAAATAGGCGGTTCCCGATAGAGGCGACGCAGGGAGTAGTTATCGGAAAAGGTCTGGAGTCGTTCAATCTGGATGGTATCTTGTGGCGATCGCTGGATGCCGATGAGTTCTCCGGTGACATTGGCAATCCGATTCTTCCTATATTGAGGGTTCGTTGCGGCATCACTCTCTCGACTGGATACAATGGCGATCGCCAGTTTATCTAACTGCAATGGTGAGGTACTTTCCATTACCTGAAAGGTTTTCGGTAACACGGAGTAAAGAGACCTCAACCCATTTTCTAACCGATGTCGATTGAATTTTTGCAACCGAATCCCTTGGGAATTAGACCGATATTGATGACTCAGCAAATAGGACAACCCCTTACAGAGATTGGCTAAAAATTTCTCTGCTGGCAAGGGTCGTTCATGGGTTCCCTCATGGAGGCGCAAAAACGGAATAAACAAGTTTTTGGGTGCTTTTTCCAGGATTAAATCAAAGCAAATATAGGCCAGAACTGTCCAAGTGAACCGATAAATAAAAGTCTGACTCGGATTCAATTCTCCGGGATTCAGGCGTCTGTTATCATAATCCAACAGAATTAATTGCTGATTGTGGAATGTTTCTCGATACTGTTGCCAACAAATCCCCTGATTCGGAGTACAAACCACCGCCAGCATCCGAATTCCACCAATCTGATAATTCCAGGTAAATCGTTCTCGTTCAGTTTCCGGGAAATATCGAATATCTTCAATTTTGATACTCGCTTCGAGACGACAGAGTGCTTTGTTGTCCAGACCCGGTTCCCCAATGGTCACATATTTTAACTGCGCTTTGGGATTTCTTTCTATCTCGGGGTCTAAAAAATATCCCAGTAGCGCGCTATTCACATCTGTCTGTAAAATCCCTTTCCTGAGGTTGATTTGTCGCGAGTAAGTCCGGGTGGGTAAAATTCTTTGTCGCCGCAAGACATTTTGAAGCATGGATCGCAGGCGTTCAATTTTAACCTTGACATTAAATTGGTTCATCCCTCGGACAAACCCCGCCAAAATTCGCTGTTTTTTGTCGTCATCGGACCCGGATAAAATATGCATCACCCGTTCATCAAACCGTCGGTCAGGGTAAAAGTTGCCTTCCTGGTCCGGGTGATAATCGGGTTGTCCTGGATCGCAATCTGAGGCAAATACGAAATAATACAGCAACAGTCGTACTAAGACTTTTCTGATAAAAGATTCCCGGCGATTTTCATCGGATATTGCCTCTTTATGTTCGGGACTGTTCGGGTCCAGCAGCATCAGGTTATAATCGAATACTTCTTGTCCGTCATGGGTTTGAACCGGACCGCCAAATTTAAGTTTCAGTCCAAAAATAAACTGCCGTTCCCCGCCTTCTCGGTCCGTATGTTCTCCTAAATTGCCTTCAATGATGGGAATAATTGGCAGGCAATCAAAGACCTCAGCGCGGGATAAGGCATCTCGATAATTAACCGTCACGCCTTGATAATTTACTTCAAAATCCCCATCTGCTTTTTCCCGGTCATTGATGTAATCGTCGATTAATCGTAAGCGGCGAATTAAATCATTGAGATAAATCATCCCCAGGGTATCGCTGGTTTCAATATGCTCGGCCAGATGCTCTAAATAGATAATTTTTGCTTCTTTTTTGAGCTTTCCCAGACTTTCTGTATCTACCAATTGCTGCAAGTCGTCAAAGTAGGAAATTTCATCCTGAACTAACCCATCGAGAATGCCTAACAATTCTTGCTGGATCTCTTGATCGTCGGGAGCAAGTTTAGTGGTAATATAGTTGGCAAGTCCCTGGCGCAGGTCTGAGGAAAATCGGTCTACATTTTGCACCGATAGGGTGATTTTATGGAATTTCAGGCGCGATTCACTGCCAGGACGGTTGGTTTCTAGTCTGAGTTTTTCTTTTTGAAGGGGTGGAGAAGATTGATTAAAATTGAAGGTAAATCCCAGTTGTCCGGTTGTCCCTTGAACCTGGGTTAACTCCGGACTCATCTGGTCAATCGTCTGTGCGATCGCCTCGGAAGACCCCATTGTTTCCTGGAGATGGCATCGTAATTGGTCTTGAATTTGCTGAATTTGACTGCTAAATTGCTCCTGAATCCTGGGGGTAAATTTCACCGAGGCCGATCGCACCCCATTGGCGGAAGTTAGGGGATTCTGAATCTGAGAATTTGTCGCCAGTTCAGTGGCAATTTCATCGATTTTAATTCTCAACCGATGGCGATCGCGAGTCAGTTGAAATGGATTCTGACTCTGTAAACGATGCCAAATCTGTTGCAACAAATGACTATAGTCAACAGGTTGCAACCCATCGCCACCCTGGGAAAGTTGGTTAACCAAGATGCTCATGCCTCCTTGATTGTTCTGTTTAGGGTATAGTTTATCATGAATGGGTCCAGGAACTTGCATTTTTTTTCTAACGGGTTGGATAATCCGGCATCGCCGTTCACTCTTCCGGGGTTTCCACCGTAATCTGCCAAGTTTCCAAGGTAATCCCCACGGTTTGTTCCAAACGAGTCAAGGCATTAAGATAGGCAATTTGTGCGTTCAATTCACTATTGTTGGCGCTAACGACTGCTTCTTGAGCACTGATGACATCGCGAATTTCACCCCGACCTAAGCGGAGTAATTCTCGTTCATTTTCTAAGTTTTGTTGTGCAAATTCTCTCTCTTGCCGTGCCAAATTAACTTGTTCTAATAGTAATCTGGCATTCCGCACTTGATCCCCCACTTGAATCAACAGATTATCTCGTCGATCATCGCGGGTATTTTGAGCTTGCAACAGACTGACTCGTGCTTGTTCTACCCGACTCTCCAATCTGCGATCGCCAAAATTTCGACTCAACCCAATCCCCACCCTCACATCATTAGTATCAGCGGTACTCGATTGCAAATTACTCCCATAACTCGCGGTCAAATTCATATCCCATCGCCGGTCATCTTCCGCCAACTTTAAATTTAACTCAGCAATCTCTACCGCCAGTTCTGCATTGAGATAGCTGGCACTATTTTGCAATGCCAATTGCTTTAATCCTTCTTCGTTTAACTGACTCTCCTCCACCACAATTTCTTCCCCGGGGATAATCGGAAAATCCTCAACATCCAAAATCGTCAGCAAGTTCAACCGCACCTGCTGAAAGGTATTTTGAGCGCCTAATAGCTGCACTTGTCGGCTGGCAATATTTCGTTCATTTTGGACTAAATTAATTCTAGGTTGTCTCCCCGCTTCCACCAAAGCTCGGTTAATCTCAAAAATATCCTGCGCAATTCTTAGGGAATTTTCGGCAATTTTTACTGCTTCCTGCGCTTGTAGCAGGTCCCGATATGCGAAAACTGCCTCGGTTATGATATTGATTAAAATCGAGTTCAAGTTCAGTTTATTAATGCTTTCGTTAAATTCAGCAATTTTAATCGAAGCGGTATTGACATCGGCTCCAAAACCCCGTAACAAAGGCTGGCTAAAATTCAAGGAAAGTCCTTGATTTACTAAATTTTCATCGATAATTTCCGCTTGGTTGCTACTTTGAGTAATCCCTCCCAGGTTCCATGCCGCACTAATTTCTCCCCCAGTAGGAATTACCATAGTGACCCTTGAACCAGCGGTGAGTTCTGCCGAGTTACTGGTTGCACTCCCAACATCATTTCGATTGAGACTCACCGATATTTCCGGGGTGAAAATCGGTTGAAATTTATCTAAATCAACCGCTAAATTGGCTCGTTGTGCGATGCGTTGGAGATAGGCATTTTTAATCTCGCGGTTATTTTGGACCGCTAAACCCACCACCTCAACCAGGGTTACGGGAATTCCTTCAAGGAGGCGATCGCCAGGAGTCTGGGGAACTGCCGGACGAGTCTGGGGAACTGTCACCGGCACTTGCTGCAATTGCGCAGGTCGATTCTCAAATAAAGGCAGGGTAGTTGGGTCTAAATCGCGATCGCCACTGGGAGGATTCGCCTCCACGGGTAACTGGGGAAGACTCTGAGATATCACTTCATTTTGCTCCAGGCGATTACCTTGAGGCACTTCCGATTCCGCTTCTCTCTCAGGCCGTTCTATTGCTATGGGTTCCAAGGGTTCTGCCGGTGGGGGTACATCTATCTGAGGGACATTTTTTCTCACCTCACCGGATGCGACTGCCGGTTTCACAGGTGCCGAGACTGGAGATGGAGAGGGAAAAACTGGCGTCAAGGGAGACACTAATTCCCCAACGACAGAGGGAACATTCCCTTGAGGTGAGGCCGGAACTTCTGAAGAAGCAACCGGAAGAACTAGCAACTCGGACACCGTAATTCCTTCCGGAATGGCCTCCGGAGTCACTTCCTCGGCAATCCCTCCTTCGTGAAACTTGCTCGCCGCTAACAGGGTCAAAGATGTGCCAAAAATAGCCGCCACAAAACTGAGGGTCGGGGTCACCCAAACAGGCCGTTGCTTCGTCTGAGTGCCAGTCGCCATCTCTCCCTGCTTTGTATCTTGATGATTCTGCATACCCCTTCATCCTTCCTAATCTATATCAAATCCTAACGCGATCGCAAGGCTTGTACCGGATCTAACTTGCTCGCTTGCATCGCCGGTAAAAACCCCGCACCCACCCCCACCAACAGCGCCGAACCCAGCGCCAATCCAGCAGTTTTCCGCTCAAACTCATAAGGCAATTCAAAGCGATCGGCCACCACCACCGTTACCCCATGTACCGTTAAAATTGCCAACACCCCCCCCAGCAAACTCAAAATTGCTGCCTCTAAAATAAACTGGAACATAATATCCCCGGACGTCGCACCGATCGCCCGACGCAGGCCAATTTCCGGCGTCCGTTCCATCACTGCGGCGATCGTAATATTGGCAATTCCCACTCCCCCCACCAACAAGGCAATTGCTCCCACGGCCAACAACGCTCGTGAGACCCTATCCAGAGTCTTTTGCTGTTCCAAAATATCCGTGATATTATTCTCCACATAAACATTCGCTCCGGGATAGCGCTGGTTTAACAGGTTGTCCACCTGTGTTTTCAACCGCTCCATCGCTGCAATCCGTTCCGGTCGGATAGAAATCATTCCTACATGGTGCCGACCCGTGAGAGCAGCATACAAAGGCATCGGAATCAACATTTCCCCACTGGGTTCATCCTCTTGATATCGCGCCTTCGTATCCACCGTACCCACCACAATATATAATCGAGCATTCCAATAAATTCGTTGACCAATGGGATTATCCCCCCCAAATAATTCTTCCGCCAGAAAGCGGTCAATCACCGCAACAGGTCGATAGTTGCTAAAATCAGCCGGACTAAAAAATCGCCCTTGCAAGAGGGAACGACCGGAAATTTGTAAGTGTTCTTCAGACACCGCATTAATCTCTGCCGACCCTTCTTTTTGCTCAAAAATCACCGTCGCGCTAAAATCCACCCACATCATGGTGCCGATCGCCTGCACCCCTCTCAAGCGACTTTTTAAATAATCCACATCCTCTAACCGCAGTCGCTTACCATCCCGAGACCACATCATCGCCTGAACTTGCGGTGCTTCGCGCTTTTGCATTTCCTCAGCAATCACCGCCGTGCTAATGCTCCTCACTTGCAGCGTCGCACTCACTGCGGTTACCCCCATAAACACCCCCAAAGTCGTCAAGGCTGATCGCAAGCGATTTCCCTGGAGGGAATCACAACTGATCCGGATTAAATCAAATACACTTAGACTCATGCTGCTGCTTCCTTCCATAAAACTCACTTCATCACTCACCAGAACGTCGTCTCCCGGACCCCGCGTCCCCATCCCCGGACGGTTCTTCCTCCGGCGAGGCGATCGCCACCACCATCCCCGGTTCTAAAGATACATCCGCTGGCGGCAACACCACCTCGTCCCCCACCTCCAGTCCCGATTGAATCTCCACCTGGGTCACCCCTTCCAAACCCAACTCAATGGATTGTTTCTGCACCCGACTCTGAGCATCCACCGTCCAAATATAAGGTTGACGAGCATCCCGTTGAATCACCTCAATCGGTAACACCACCACCTCCTGAAGCTGCTGCACAATAATTTCCACACTCACTTGTGCACCGGGAATCAAACTCCCCGTCGGAGTTTCCAGCTTGATGGTAGCAGGCACCAACGCTTGTGCTGAAGTCCGACTCGAACTACTTTCCCCCGTAATCGCCAAAGGAGAAAGCTCATAGACCACCCCCTCATAGATCTGAGCATTGGGTCCAATCACCGTCACTCGCGCTTCTTGGTCCAGCTTGACCTGGGAAGCATCCAAAGTGGAAAGTTCAAGATTCACAAACTCTTGAGACGGGTCTCCCAAAGTGAGCAAATCATCCCCCCGGCTAATGCCATCTCCATTGTTGACCATTACCTGTAAAATCGTCGCCTCAATTGGAGTCGCCACGATATTTTGTGCCAACTGGTCCTGAGTATTTTGAATCACAATTTCCTCCCGCTCTAGTTGGAGACGTTCTTGGTTAAATTGCGATCGCAAATTTCGCACTTGACCTTCAGCCTCTCGCACCGCCTGCCGTGCCTCCTCCACCTCCCGATTCGGTTCCCGACGGAGTTTGTCTAACTCGATTTCAGTCCGTTCCAACCCGAATATCTCACGACGAATATCTGCCTCTACCGTTCTGACAGTTTCCTGTGCCGTTTCCACCTCTTTTTGTGCCGTTTCTAGCTCCTGTGCCAATTCCTCCTCAATCGTTCCCCGTTGCAGTTGAATTTTCTCTAAATCCAACAGGGTTTGAGTCACCGCCACCTCCGCTTGCTGGAGTGAAAATTCAGCACTACGAACTGCACTTTCTTGGCCTTGAACCTCTTGTTCAGCAATAAATCCTCGTTGCGCTAAATCTTTGTCCTCTCGGAGTTTCTGTTGTGCTGTAGCGAGTTCCTCCTGTGCATTAATCACTCGGAGTCGGTTGGTTCTCAGGGTAAGGTTTTCTTTCTCAATATCCAGGTTTAACTCAGCCAAGCGAGTTTGAAATTCTTGAGATTGCGCCGCACTTAAACGAGACAACTCTTGTTGAGCTTCCCTTAATTTTTGTTGAGCTTCCCCCAATTTTTGGCGATGAGTTTCCAGGTTTAGTAATTGTTCTCGCCGGTTTAATTCCTGGTTTGCCAGTTGACTTTCTCGGGAAACATTTTCCTGAACAAGTCGCTGGAGTTGGATTTGAGCAATAGTTAGATTGTCCTGCGCCTCCAAAACTTTTCGTTCCGTAGTCGCCAGAGAAAGCTGTTTTTCGCGAATTTCCAACGGTTTAATTGCAAAATTAGTTTGTTGCTCAATGTTGTTTCGGAGGGTAATTAATTCCCCACCGGATGGCACGCGATCGCCAACCTGCACCAAAACCCGATCCACCGTCCCATCAGTGGGAGATTTGAGAGTTTGTTGACCCCCAAATTCGACAATTCCACTATTATTAACGGAAATTTCAATCGTTCCCAGTTCCACCGTAATGGTGCTCACCTCCACCGCACCCCCGGATGGATTCAGGACCCGACCATAAAAAACCCATCCGCCAACGGTTGCGACGGCCAAAACCCCAGCGGCGATCGGCCAAAACCCGCGCCGTTTATCTTTGTATTTTACTGTTTCCCCCACGATTAAGACTTGCTGGCTCCACTGATTTGTGCTGACCGATACCCCCTGAATTGAAGTCGTCATCGACTCATCATCCATTTCCCTAAACCATCACCTTCCCGGTTGCCATTGTCAAGGCTGAAAGGCATTTTGGCAAGAAAATTCTGTTAAAATTTATTGCAATTTTAAGTGGCAACAACCGGCGGTTGTTGCCACAGGTGCAAGATATCAGCCGAATCAATCTCCAGCCATTTTCCACCCATTGCACAAGACCCGGGCCAAGGAACGCTATGATTGAGAGTGACGTTAAGTTCTGTTAAGCGCCTTGACTGCAACTTCCCGACCCACAAACAGCGTGACCCCGCCAACCACCTGGCACCGCCTCGACCCCTTATGGGAAGGGGGAGAAGAGTGGGTACAGCAGGGATTACCCCACCACCAACTCGCACCGGCATGGCAGATTTTGCTCCTCGGAGACGGTTCGCCAACGCGCCACCTGAAACTACTCACCGGGGAACCCACGGAAGTAGACGTGATTGATATGTCGGCGATCGCAATGGAACCCGACGGCGCACCGGACCCCATCCAATGGGTCCCCGGACCCCGACTGCGGCGACAAGTCTGGTTACGCACCGCCTCGGGACAACGACTCGCTTATGCCGCCTCCTGGTGGGAAGCTAGCCACGTCGATGAATACCTGCAAAACCGCTCAATCCCCATCTGGGAGAGCCTCTCGCGCCTGCATACCGAACTCTATCGCGACGTCCAAGGCATCCACTACGGACATTCCCCCGCCTTAGAAACCGCCTTCGGACAAAAAGGCCCATTTTGGGGAAGACATTATCTATTTTGGCATCATAAGAAACCTTTAACCTTAATTTATGA
>CAYUEH010000085.1:0-1421 GCA_964442465.1 uncultured Laspinema sp.
CTCGACTCTTGTGGGCAAAGCGAACAGCACTTTCAGTTATTGGTAGAGGGCCTCGAAGATTATGGACTGTCTATGCTCACCTCCGATGGACGGGTAAATAGCTGGAATCCGGGCGCAAGAAACCTGACCGGGTATGCAGACGATGAGATGATTGCCTAACATTTTTCCGGGTTTGATCTCCCTGAAGCTGTGGCGGAAGCTCAACCGGAACGAGACTTGAAACAGGCGGCAGAACGGACGATTGGAACAAGAAGCAGAACCAGTGGGAAAGGACGGAACCCGCTTGTGGGTACATGAAGTGATGACCCCTTTATACGATAACCCGGGTCATCTTTACGGGTTCTCTAAAATTAGCCCGGATATCACCGAACGTCAGCAGGTTCAGGCAGCACTCAGAGCCCGGGAACAATGGGTTAAAACCCTCGCTGAAGCGACAGGGGAAGGGATTTTCTTTTATGAAGGCGATCGCATGATTGCCGTGAATCCCTCCCTGGAAAAGATATTTGGATATGACGCGGAGGAACTGAACGGGCTGCCCTTAACCTCGATTTTTCCCGAGGAGACAGTCAGATTTATGTTGGCTGACTGCCAATGGACAGAGGAGGGACGATCAGAAGCCGTCGGGATTACAAAAGAGGGAACAAGGGTGTTCCTGGATGCAGTGATTCAACCGACTCTCTATTTGGGTCGCTCCGTCTGGATGGCATCGGTGCGGGACATTAGCGATCGCCAACGGGCAGAATCTGAACTCCAACAAACCTTGAAACAATTATCGGATTTCCAATGGGCTTTAGATAAATCAGCGATTGTGGTGATGACCGATGCCAAAGGAATGATTCAATATGTTAACGAAATATTTATTAAATTCTCTAAATATTCCCTGTCTTAATTGATTGGGAAAACCCATAGAGTGGTCAATTTTGGCTATCATCCTCAAGAATTTTTTATCAATCTTGGGTCAAGGATTGCTCGGGGGGATGTGTGGCAAGTAGAAATTAAAAATCGGGCCAAAGATGGGTCTTGTTATTGGGTCGATACGGTCATTGTTCCGTTGTTAGATAGTCAGGGTAAGCCTTTTTAATATTTAGCCATTCGCTACGATATTACCCAGCGGAAACAGGCTGAGGCAGCCAGGGGCGACAGTGAAAAACGGTTCCGAGATATGGCAGATACGGCCCCGGTACTGTTATGGATAGCCAATTGCCAGGGACAATGGACCTTTTTAAATAAATGGGGATTAAACTTCATTGGCGCATGATTAGAAGCAGACCCGGACCTCAACCATTGGGACCGGATTCATCATGAGGATCAGATCCAATGCATCTTGAGTTACCAACAAGCAGTGCAAACTAGCCAACCCTTTACCCAAGAATATCGCCTACAACGGGCTGATGGAGCCTATCGGTGGATGCTAGAAACCG
>CAYUEH010000085.1:1521-9703 GCA_964442465.1 uncultured Laspinema sp.
CAAGAATATCGCCTACAACGGGCTGATGGAGCCTATCGGTGGATGCTAGAAACCGGGGAACCCCGGTTGAATCCCGAGGGAAAGTTACTCGGGTTCATTGGGGCGGCGATCGATATTACCCCCCTCAAACCGGCGGAAGCGGAACGGATTAAACTATATATTGCAACTGGAACAAGGTTCCCGAACTCAAGCCGAAACCAGCGAGCAGTATTATCGATTCCTGAGGGAGGCGATTCCGCAAATGGTCTGGAGCGCCCTACCCGATGGGACTCTAGATTACATAAGTGAGCGATGGAGTGAGTGAGTACACCGGCTTGAGTGTGGCGGAATTGTTAGGCTGGGGATGGGAGTCAATCGTGCATCCCGATGACTTGGGTGAATGTCGCCAACGGTGGACCGCTTGCCTGAACAATGGACAACCTTATGAAATTGAAGCCAGAATGCGTCGGGGTAGCGATGGCGCTTACCGCTGGCATCTGGGATTAGCGGTGCCGATGGGGGATCATCATAGGGAGATTGTCAAGTGGTTGGGGAAGAATACGGACATTCACGAACGCAAGCAGGTACAGCAAGAGTTGATTGCTCAAATCCTAGGGGAATATGGGGTGAAGACAACGGTGGTTTGATCCGCTGCCCAAGCCCTCGCCGCCACCGAGCGATCGCGTCATGATATCTTAATTTCCGATATTGGAATGCCCGATGAAGATGGCTATGGTTTGATTCGCAAAATTCGTCAGGGCGAGGCCGGATATAGGAGGCCCATTCCGGCGATCGCCTTGACCGCTTTGGCTCGGGAAGAAGAGCGCCAACAGGCCCTTTTAGCTGGATTTCATCTTCATGTTGCTAAACCTGTGGAAGCCTTAAAATTAGCAACTGACCTCGCCGAAATTGCCCAACAAACGGGCTTAATCTGATCCCTGAATTTCCGGTCCCCGCTTGATCCTGAACAGTTTTGCCCTTTTCAACGCTAAAATTGAAATCAGGGAAGCAGCCGTTTGTTGTCAGGGGATTTGATCAAGGTCAGGTTTTCGCGATTTTCTCAGCATTAAAACCTATCCATCCCGTTTGGGTTCTCAGGACTATTTAGATTCTACCCGACTCCATGAATTTCAACCTTGTCACTTCCCAGTCTAATTCGGAAACAATTTATAAGTTTAATGAATTAAACCCTTATGAAACCCTTTAATTTTAATCGGGCAAGTTTCAGTCCAGAGGCAGAGGGAAAAGAATTAAAACATCCCCCCCAAATCAACAGTAGTCAGCCTCTAAAAATCCTATTAGGTAGCAGTATATTGGGTGTCATTGCCCTCTTCACACTCCGGCTGTGGCCGGACCTGCTGGGAAATTTGTTGACCAAAGAGGGGTTTATCCCCCACGGCCATTGTTATCTCTGGAAGCCCTCGTTAGTCTGGCTTCATGTGACATCAGACACCCTGATTGGCATCGCCTATGTTGCCATTTCCACCAGCCTTGCCTATTTCGTTTATAAAGCGCGGCAAAATATCCCCTTTCATTGGATGTTTTTAGCCTTTGGGGCCTTTATCATTGCTTGTGGCATGACCCATTTTCTAGCGGTCTGGACCTTATGGAATCCCACCTACTGGTTATCGGGAAATGTCAAATTAATCACAGCGATCGCCTCGGTGACGACGGCAATTTCTTTACCACCGTTAATCCCCAAAGCCTTGAAATTATTGGACTCGGCTCAGGTTTCTGAAGAACGGCGCTTGAATCTGGAACGTGCCAATCACGAACTGCAAGCCCTTTATCGTCAGTTGAAGCAACTCGATGAACTCAAAAGCCAATTTTTTGCCAATGTCAGTCACGAATTGCGAACCCCCCTGGCCTTAATTTTAGGTCCGACTCAGAAGTGGCTGGCCGATCGCCCACTCTTGGAGGAACAACGCCGGGACCTGCTCATCATCGAACGCAATGCCCGAATGCTGCTCAAACAGGTTAACGATCTCCTGGATATCTCTAAGCTAGAAGCGGGCAAGATGGAACTGGCAGCGGTTCCCCTGGACTTAGGGAGTCTGATCCGGCAAGTGGCGGCGAACTTTGAAGCCTTAGCCCTCGAACGGGAGATTAACTTAACCGTCAAAACCCCCGAGTTTTTGGAAACCCAATTGGACCGCCAAAAAATCGAGCGGGTGGTTTTAAACTTACTCTCCAATGCGTTTAAGTTCACACCCCCGGGAGGCCAAATTGACTGTTCCCTCTGTCTAGAAGAAGGGGAGGGAGAGAATAACCCGGTGACGATCGCCATCCAAGATAGTGGTCCAGGGGTCCCCGGGGAACTGCGCGAAACCATCTTTGAGCGGTTTAGCCAAATTGAAGGGGGAAGCACCAGGCGCTTTGGCGGGACGGGGTTGGGATTGGCAATTGTCAAAGAATTTGTAGAACTTCATCAGGGGAGCATTACCGTCGCGGATGCACCCCTAGGGGGGGCGATGTTTACCATCCAACTTCCCCTAGAGGTTTCCCCAGACCTCCCTAAAACCGCTCCACCCACTTCTATCTGGGAGGGGTTGGCTGAATCAGCGATCGCCGAACTAACTCCGGGAGTGGAGACTCCCCCAACGGTTCTCCACTCCGATGACCCTCGCGCCCTGATTTTAATTGTGGAAGACAACGTGGAAATGAATCGCTTTGTCTGCGATATCTTGGGACGGGACTATCAAATTGCCACGGCGTTTAACGGGGAGGAAGGATTGAAACAGGCACTTACCCTGCATCCGGATTTAATCCTCAGTGATGTGATGATGCCCGAAATTGGCGGCGATCGCCTGGTTTCTTTATTACGCAGTAATCCGGATTTCGCCGATGTTTCAATTATCATGTTAACGGCCAAAGATGATGATGATTTGCGGGTGCAGTTATTGCGTGACGGGGTTCAAGATTATCTGATGAAACCCTTTTCCGTGGAAGAACTGCGAGCGCGGGTCGGCAATGCCGTCGCCATTAAACGGGTGCGGGATTTGTTACAGCAGGAGTTAGCCTCTCAAAGCTCCGATGTAGAAAACCTCGCCTCGGAACTGGCTTTCCATAAGCGAGAATTGGAAGCCGCCCTGATCCGGCAACAGCAACAGTCGGAAGAATTAATCAAGGCGAATCAAATCAAGGATGAGTTTTTATCCATTGTTTCCCATGAACTGCGCACACCTCTCAATTCGATTCTGGGCTGGACGCAGTTGCTGCGCACCCGCAAGCTGAATGAACCGACGAAGACGAAAGCATTGGAAACCATTGAGCGCAATGCGAAACAACAGGTGAATCTGATTGATGATATCCTGGATGTTTCCCGAATTATTCGGGGCAAAATTCGCTTACAACTGCGTCCGGTGAATTTAATTCCGATTGTGGAATCGGCTCTGGATACGATGGTGCCCACGGCGGAATCTAAGGGAATTGAGATTGATTTTAATTTTGATCCGGCGATCGCCTTGGTTTCGGGAGATAGCGATCGCTTGCAGCAAGTGGCTTGGAATTTATTGTCGAATGCGATCAAGTTTACTCCGGTAGGCGGCTCGGTTTCGGTGGCGATCGCCCAGAGGGATTCTTATATTACCCTCCAGGTTGAGGATACGGGAATTGGCATCCATCCAGACTTTCTCCCCCATATTTTTGAAGGATTCCGTCAAGGGGATAGTTCTACCACTCGCGCCTACGGCGGATTAGGGTTAGGGTTGACCATCGTCCGTCACTTAGTGGAACTCCACGGAGGCCAGGTCCAAGCCTTGAGTGAGGGTGAAGGCCAAGGGGCCACGTTGATTGTCCAGTTACCGATTCTGCCCAAACCGCCAGAATATCAAGTGGTCCAGACTTCCTCCTCCCCGGAAGAGGGATTGTCCAGTCAACTCTGGGCCCTGGATGGGTTGCAGGTGTTGGTGGTGGATGACGACCCGGATACCGGGGAATTAATGGAGGCGATGCTCACGGATTATGGGGTGCGGGTTCATGTGGTGACTTCGGTTTCCGAGGCGATCGCCCTGATGGACCAATTCAAATTTGATGTCTTAGTCAGCGATATAGGAATGCCCGGAGAAGATGGATATCATTTAATTCACCAAATCCGCCAGTATGAATCTGACAGTAACAGTCATATTCCGGCGATCGCCCTGACTGCTTTTGCCTCGGATGAGGACCGCGCCCAATCCCTCCTGGCCGGCTTTCAAAAACACCTTTCTAAACCTGTAGAACCCGCCCAATTAGCGCAAGTTCTGGCTCAGTTAGCCTCGACTTTGTGAAAGAAGGGTTTGAAGATAAGCTGTTGACTGTCTCAATGGGGAAGCAGAACATTATGAAAATCCAGGAAGTTCAGTCAATACGGGCTACTATGCCCCAGGCTTTGCATCTTGCTCGCTAGAAGTACCCAATTTAAATGCCGAACAGCTTACCTCTAGCCACTATTCCCCTTCAGAGTTAAGATAATAGATGAACAAATAGGGGCGGAAAGGAAGCGGACCCACTGTCAAGTTAGATCCCGCAATCTCAGGGTGAGAGCGTGACGGCCCATCCGATACAAAGACGCAAGGTAATGGCAAAGATTTTGATTGTTGATGACTCTACCCTTTCTCGGGGAATCCTGCGTCGCATCCTCCAGGCTGAGGGTCACTCGATTATTGAGGCCAAGGATGGATTGATGGGCATTGAGAGTTACTATATAGAGAAACCCGATCTCGTCTTACTGGATATCGCCATGCCAGATATGCAGGGAACCGAAGTGCTGGAAAAATTGCTCGCCTTCGACGATCGCGCCCGGATCGTGATGGCCACTGCTGACTTGCAAGAACTGACCCGCGCTTCCGTAATGGCCGCCGGAGCACTGGGTTATCTGACTAAACCCTATAATCCCGATGCGGTTCTGGAGATCGTCAATCAGGTCCTCCAAGGAATCCCGGGAGGGGCAGGATGAAGCTGACAGAAACGCAACAGGATGCCTTAAGCGAACTGCTGAATATGGGTTTCGCTCGCACGGCGTCGGCCCTTTCGGAACTGACGGGTCATCGGGTGTTATTAGAGGTTCCCCAGGTTTCTATTCACCCGATTGAAGAACTCAGTGGCAAACTGGGTACGTTTGTTACCGGGGAAATTGCCACAGTCCAGCAAATTTTTACGGGACGGGTTTCGGGCAATGCACTGTTATTGTTGAACTATGACGGGGCGGTGCAACTGACGGAGTTGGTGACTCCAGAACAAAATTTGCATCGCGATCGCCTCGATGCCTCTGCCGCAGAAGTGCTCACGGAAATAGGCAATATTTTACTCAACGCCTGTCTGAGTGTTTTTGGGAATTTGCTACAAATGCAAATTTCTTTTTCCGTTCCTCGCCTACATTTAGAAGCCTTAGATGGGTTACTCCATTCCCTGAGCATTGGTAAGGCGGAAATGCGTTATGCAATGGTGGTTTATACCGGGTTTCGGATGAAGGAAAATTCAATTCAGGGGTATTTAGTCATGGTATTGAGTGTGGTTTCTTTAGAAAAATTACTCACCGAGATTGATAAATGGGCCCAGGAGGAAATAGCGCCACCGAACCTTTCCATCTCTTCATGAGGGACTCAAATAATATTTAGCTGTCAAAAAAGGGCTTATTAAAATGAGCAGGATCCCCGACCCTCTCAACTCTAATCAGGATCTCTTTCATTCGGTCAATGACTTAGCAGACCGAGGGATATTTACAACCGATGCCGAGTTGAATATTCAAAGTTGGAATCATTGGCTGGAACTTTATAGTGGGTTGGATGTGAGTCGGGTGGTGGGGCGAAATTTACTAGAAATTTATCCGGAATTAAAGCATCGGCGATTAGACCGATTTTTTCACCAAGCTCTGGCGGGACAAGTGGCGGTTCTGTCTCAGCGCTTACATGGGTTTTTGTTACCGATGCTTCCGGCAGATGTTTATAAGAGCGTGCCTTATATGCTACAGAGTGCTAAAATTGCTCCGATTGTGGAAGCGTCCCGGGTGATTGGCACGATCGCCACCATTGAAGATGTCACGGAACGGGTCATGAGGGAGGCGGAACTGCAACATCAAATTAAGGAATTAAAACGCACTGAATCGGCTCTAATTGGGACTCAAAGCCAGCTTCAATATTTGTTGTCCTCTAGTCCGGCAGTGATTTATACCTGCCCCCATGACCACCCCTACTGCCCGACTTTCGTCAGTGAGAATATTATTGAACATCTGGGATATCGACCGGAAGAAATTATCGGGGACTGCTCGTTTTGGCGCGATCGCATTCATCCGGATGATGCACCGGAGCTATTCTCCAGCATCAAACAGTTGTACCAGACGGGTCATTCCCTGAGCGAGTATCGGTTTGAACACTCCGACGGTAGCTATGCCTGGGTGCGAGATGAAATGAAGCTGATTTGCAAGGGGGAGCAGCAAAAGGAAGAAATTGTCGGGGCGTTATATGATATCACCGAGCGCAAACGCGCCGAAGAACAGGTGCGCCAGCAGGCAGCCCTTTTGGACATTGCCACCGATGCGATTTGGGTCAAGGACCTGGAGCAGAATATTCTGTTTTGGAATAAAGGCGCGGAAAAATTATACGGATGGACCCGCCAGGAAGCGACTGCCCAAAGTAGTAGTCACCTGTTTGAGGTAAAAAGTGCCGAAGAACTCAACCAGATTGAGCAAACTATCCTCCGAACCGGCGAATGGCATGGAGAGTTAGAGCAAGTCACCAAAGCAGGTAAATCCATCACCGTTGCCAGTCGCCAGACCCTGGTGCGGGACGAGCGCGATCGCCCCTGTTCTATCCTCTCAGTGAATACGGACATTACCGATAAAAAACAGCTAGAAGCCCAGTTTTTGCGCGCGCAACGCCTGGAAAGTATCGGCACCTTAGCCAGTGGCATTGCCCATGATTTGAACAACATTCTCACCCCCATTTTGGGGGCGGTGCAACTGCTGCAAATGTTCCCGTTAAACGCCCAGCAAATGCGCTTAATTTCCATGCTAGAAATTAATACCTTGCGCGGGGCGGACCTGCTCAAACAAGTGCTTTCCTTTGCTAAAGGTTTAGATGGCAATCGCACCCTGATCCAAATCAAACACCTGATTGATGAAACCACCGCGATCGCCCAAGAAACCTTTCCCAAATCTATTCAAATTTCCACGGCGATCGACCCCCAACTCTGGTTAATTTCCGGGGACCCAACTCACCTCCATCAAATCCTGATGAATCTGTGCGTCAACGCTCGTGATGCCATGCCCAACGGAGGAGTTTTATCCATTCAAGCTGAAAATATCAACCTGACTGAATCCGATTTAACCCTAGACCCCGAAGCTCAAGTTGGTTCTTATATTAAACTCACGATTCGCGATACCGGAACCGGCATCCCCCCGGAAATTTTAGGCCGATTATTTGAACCGTTTTTCACCACCAAAGGATTAGGAAAAGGCACGGGATTAGGATTGCCTACGGTTCGAGGCATCGTTAAAAATCATGGCGGGTTTTTATTGGTTTCCAGTCAAGTTGAAAAAGGCACCGCCTTCACCGTGTACTTACCAGCAATCCAGGGAACTGAAGCTCTAACTTCAGAACAGACAGAACTTCCTTTCGGTGCAGGTGAATTAATTTTAGTCGTCGATGATGAAGTCGCCATCTGCGAAATTGCTCAAGCCCTTCTACAAAAATTTGGCTATAATGTTTTAACCGCCAATGATGGCATGGAAGCCATTTCTCTTTACAGTCAGCGGTGTTCTGAAATTGCCGTGGTGATTCTGGATATGATGATGCCATTCATGGATGGAACCCTTACTTTAAAAGCTCTTCAAAAAATTCATCCCTCGGTTAAAATTATTGCCGTGAGCGGACTCTTGAGCAATTTCCCCCGCTCTGAATCCGGAGAAAATAGTTCCCTCACCTATTTATCAAAACCCTATAAAACTAGCGATTTATTACGCTTAATTCGCCAAAACATTGAGCAATAATACCCAATGGATTTGTCATCGGGAATCCGGTTTTTATAGATCTTGCAAAACCGGATTCGGGATGACAACCGGATTCGGTATAGCGGTTCCCATGTCTGGATGGTACAGCCCTCACCCCGAGCCCCTCTCCCCAGGAGGGAGAGGGGCTTTAAACAGCGCCTCATGAGGCAGGAGATTGCTAGATTAAGCGTTCAACTTGGTTAACATTTGCGCCACGTTTGCGCCGATATTTTCCAC
>CAYUEH010000085.1:9803-13367 GCA_964442465.1 uncultured Laspinema sp.
ATTAAGCGTTCAACTTGGTTAACATTTGCGCCACGTTTGCGCCGATATTTTCCACCGCTGTTTGCTTTTGGGGGTCTTTTAACGTCCCCGATTCCGTAAACGCTTCAAATGCTTGGGGAATGGCAATTTGATTTGGCAAGACCGTCATACTAATATTCGCCAGCAGTTCTCGGAGTTGAGCCAAACCCCGTAATCCCCCTAAACCACCGGGAGAGGTACTCATAATTCCCACCAATTTGCCGGAAAAAGCAGCCAGCATAGGTTCACCGGGAGCAGGACGAGATACCCAGTCGATCGCATTTTTGAGCAGGGGACTAATGGTGCTATTATACTCCGGAGACGCAATCAACAAGCCTTGGTGAGCAAAGAAAAGCGATTTTAACTCTTGAGCCGCCTTGGGCATTCCCTCTGCGGCTTCTAAATCTTGGTCAAACAGCGGCATCGGGAAATCTCGCAGGTCAATATAAGTAACCTCTGCACCGGCTTTCCTAGCGCCATTGGCGGCAATTTGGACCAGTTTTTTGTTAAATGACGCTGAACGAGCGCTACCAGCAAAGGCGAGAATTTTGGGGGGATTAGACATCGTTACTCCTACGGGTTATGGGTTCAAAACAGATCATCCTTCCAAAGGGACTTAGCCCAGAAGTCATCATATAGCATTCCTTGCCGGATTTATATAGCGGTTCCCAGGTCTGGATGGTACAGCGATGGCGGTCCCAAACCGACGGCGGCCCCAGGAGGGAGAGGGGCTTTAAACCGAGCCTCATCAGGCTGAAAATTATAGCCCCTTGGTGGATCAAATCGGGCTGGGATTGAATCGTTCCCAGGCGATCGCCCTTGGAGATTCATCCCACGGTATGCTCAACTCAAATCAGCCGCGATTGTCGATTTGCGCCCGTTGTAAGCGTCCGGAAAAATCTACATAGACCGTTTTCCATTCCGTAAACAGATCCAGGGCCGCTGTCCCCGCCTCGCGATGTCCGTTGCCGGTTTGTTTGACCCCTCCAAAGGGTAAATGCACCTCAGCACCAATGGTCGGACCATTAATATAAGTAATTCCCGCTTCCATATCCCGCATCGCTTGAAACGCCCGATTCACATCGCGAGTATAAACCGAAGAAGATAACCCGTAGGAGGTATCATTGAGAATGGCGATCGCCTCCTCAAAGGAAGAAATTTCCATCAACGCCACCACCGGGCCAAAAATCTCTTCCCGCGCAACCCGCATATTCGGCATCACCCCATCCAGAATGGTGGGTTCAAAAAAGAATCCTCCAGTGAGGGTTCCCTCCGTTGTGCGATTGCCCCCGATTAAAATCTTTGCTCCCTCTTGATGGGCAATTTCCATATACTCCTCAATCGTATTCAGTTGCGTCGCATTGACAATCGGCCCAATTTCAGTATTCGGGTCCGTCCCGGGTCCCAGACGGAGTTTCCCGGTGCGATCGACCAGCATTTCCGTAAATTTATCCTTAATATCCCGATGCAGCAGCAGACGACTGGTGGCGGTGCACCGTTGCCCACTCGTGCCAAAAGCGCCCCAGACTGCGCCTTCCAGGGCTAATTCTAAATCCGCATCCTCCATCACCACCTGGGCATTTTTCCCTCCCATTTCCAAACAAACCCGCTTGTGCTGTTTGGCGCAGATGGCCGCCACTTCCGCGCCGGTTTGTGAGGACCCGGTTAATGAAATTAAATTGACCTCGGGATGTTCTACCAAGGCTTTTCCCACCTCTTCTCCCAACCCATGCACGAGGTTGACAACCCCCGGGGGAAATCCGGCATCATGGAACACCTGAAACAGCAAGTGAGTCACCGCCGGGGTTTCTTCCGACGGTTTCAGGACGAGGGTATTGCCGCAGACTAAGGCAGGCATGGCTTTCCAACAGGGAATGGCAACGGGAAAGTTCCAAGGGGTGATTAACCCGCACACCCCAATCGGCATTCGCACCGTCATGGCAAATTTATTAGCCATTTCCGAAGTCGTGGTTTGTCCGAACAGACGGCGACCTTCTCCAGCATAATAAAAGGCACAGTCAATGCCTTCTTGGACATCGCCATTGGCTTCAGTCAAGGGTTTTCCCATTTCCTGACTCATTAAGTAGGCCAGTTCGGCTTTGCGATCGCGCAATAATTCCCCAAAGCGGTATAAAAATTCCGCCCGTTCCGGTGCCGGAACCAGTCGCCAAGTGCGATAGGCACGGCGGGCGGCAGTGACGGCCATTTCTATATCAATATCCCCCGATCGCGGAAAGGTTGCCACCAGTTCGCGCCAATGGGCGGGATTGCGACTTTCCATTGTTTCCCCAGAGGCAGGGGGTAACCAGTGACCCTCAATATAATTCAGACAAGTGTGCATGATTAATCCGGGCTAAGATAGATAGGGACAGCTTACAACCAATGATGAGCGATCTCGATTCCCCGCGTTGTCATAATTGATTCAAACAACGGGGTAGTTAAGGCTTGTTCTACGGGCCAAACACCGGGTTTATTAATCTTTCCATTCAGCATCAGTTCGGCGATGGTTCCGGTGCCAATTCCCGTGGCAACAGCGGCGCTAGGATGAACCACGGTACTACAAACCGTGGCGGGTTCTCCTGCGGCGTTGCGTCCATTGACTTGCGATCGCACGGCCACCCCAGTCCCGCTAAATTTGTCCGTGACTGCTGTCATCCGGTAGCTGACTTGAGATAAAAACTCGACTACGGCAGAATTTTTCAGGGCGGAGGCGGGCCATAAATTTGCTACCATCCAGGTTAAATGGTTGTACAAATCCGGGGAAGTCCCGAATTTGGTAATGGCGGTTTTGACCGGGAAGGAGTCAGGTAAGGTAAAGGCTTCGGGCATATCAAACCAGTAAACACCGACCTGGCCATAAGGTGGGGGAAATTCGATGGTTTCGCGATCGGTATAGGGTTTCACCTGTTGCCATTGGCCATCAACCCAGACATCAAAGGGGTTTTGTAAGCCTAAAAAGGTGGTACGCATGACGGTGACTCCGGCACCGCCTGACCCACCCACAACATAGCTTAAATGAATGCGATCGGCTTCTTGCAGTTGTTCGACCCCTTGGCGAACCATACTATTAGAAATTCCGGGGAAAATGCCAGTATTAATGACAGCGGTGATGCCTGCTTTTTCGGCGGAGTCTTGCAATGCCAGGGCTCTGCGGGTGAATCCTCGGTTATCGCTCACATCGGTATAGTTGACGCCGTGCTCGATGCAGAGTTGGAGGACTCGGGCATCGCGATGATGGAAGGGTCCGGCACTATGGATGACGAGATCGCTGGCGGCGATCGCCTGTTCCAATCCAGGGCGATCGTCTAAATGTACCGCCCGAAACTTCAGGCGATCTCCGTGGGTCTGATCCACGGATTTTCCCGATGTCTTGTCTCGTCCCGTTACCGTAATTTCTGCATCGGTATGGGCCATTAAATCTTCGGCAATGCTGCTGCCGATCCGTCCCCGTCCGCCAATAATCAAAACTCGTTGGGTCATGTCTTTAATCCGTAACAATACCCCCATTGCAGCATTTTTCTCCAAATCTGGCATCTATACGAAGAA
>CAYUEH010000086.1:0-1629 GCA_964442465.1 uncultured Laspinema sp.
AAATCAATGGACTGGCGATTCTCGAATCGCCCCTACATTTAGGATGGATTTAATAAATCTGCGTAATTCCTCTTCGTTCAACGTCCCGACTTCAGTCGTTGCTTACTCTAAAGCGAGTCTATAGCAGTTCCCCGACTCATGAGGTATCCATAGCTATAAGGAGTGCGAGCATCTTGCTCGCTATTGTCCTTTTCGTGCAAGATGCTCGCACTCCCAAAGTTCAACGGAACCCTACGAATTCCCTTGCTTCTGCGAAGTACCTTCCGTGTCAGGGGGTGGGGTAACTTGACCCTGAGCTTCCCCAGATTCTGGGGTAGCCTCAACGACTGCCGGATCTTGGCGTTCCGGGCGATTTAAGAACGGATTGCTCTCCATCTCCTGCACCTCCGACTCATCCGGATGTGCCGGACTCACTTCCACTGCCGGTTCAGAAACCTCAATCACCTCAACTACCGCATCCTCTGTAGGAATCACAGATTCCGCAGGAGGTGCGAGTTCCACTTCTGGAGCATATTCTTCAACAGGTTCAGGAGTGAGTCTCCCTTCCGGTAAAACTTCCGACACTGATTCCTCAACGACCTCTTGTACTTCCGTTTCCGGTGGAGTCGGTGAAGTTGCTTCCACAACCTGTTCCTCCACAATCTCCCGATCCGTCGCGATCGCGGCTTCTACTTCATCCTCTGCCGAAGGATTGGCAGAAGTCACCACCTCCACGGGTTCCCCTTCCTGTACCGTAACCTCCACAACTACATCATCGGTCGTGACGACAACTGTCGCCGGTTCTTCTGGGGGTTTGGGGTCAGCGACTTCTGGAGAAGACTCCACTGGTGTCACCGAGTCCACTGCGGGGGTTTCTTCTGGGGGTTTAGGGTCAGGGATTTCCGGGGAGGACTCCACTGGTGTCACCGAGTCCACTGCGATCGCCGGTTTGGGTTCTACCTCGGTTTTCGTCTCAACCGGCTGAGAACTCGGCGCTTTAGGCTTCACGGGAGGAGATTTGCGGAAATTCAGCAATCCTCGTAAACCCTCTTGAATTTGGGTCAATAAACCTGGACCCTGGGATTTTTTAGCCCCCGGAGTCGCTGATTTGGCCGCGACTTTGTTCAGGGAGGGCTTAACGGGTTCATCCAGGGGGGGATTGGGGAGGGTTTCTGCCACCGCTTCCGCTTCCGCTTTCGTGACTCCCGGACCTTCTAAATCATCCTCGTCAAAGCCAAAATCATCATCCTCGGACAATTCCGATTCCACAGTAGCGCCTTCCAGTGCTGCTGCCGCAGGCATTTCGAGTCCTTCTTCGGGAGTATCCTCCGTTGGCATTTCCACAGGCGCATCCAGATGGATGACTTCCGCTTCCGGTTGGATTAAACCGGGTTCCGGCAGTGGGGGTTCCACGGGAACCGGAGGTTGGACTAGGGTGGGTTCAGCCGGTGGGGGTTCTACGGGAACTGGAGGCTGGACCAGGGTGGGTTCAGGACTGGGAACTGAGGCCACCTCAGCCGGGGGTTGGGGTTGAGTTTTTGGCCCTGGGGTGGGTTTAGCTGGAGATTTAACTTTGTTTTTATTTTTGTCTTTATCTTTGTCTTTACCTTTAAACAAGAAAGAGAAGCGATCGGCAAATCGTGGCGTTTT
>CAYUEH010000086.1:1729-4737 GCA_964442465.1 uncultured Laspinema sp.
CGCAGGGTTAAGGCTTGCCAGCCAAACCACCCCAATAATCCTACACTCGCCATTTGTCCTAGCAGGACCGCCCCAGAAATCCGGCCCGCACAGAACCATAAGACTAAGGCATAAAACAGTCCAACGCCACTCCAAATCAGGTCGCCTTTGCGATGGACTTCTGGAAAAAAGAAAGCGGCCATATAAATCGCGAAGCTACCCACCGCGACGGCTAAGGCCAGGATGTATGGAAGCATAATGCCGGTTCCCTCTGCTGTCTACTACATGGACGACTCACCCGTTCGTCTCTACAATGGTCATTCTACCGTTCCAGAGACGGCGATCGGATCTTCCCCCAAGACGATCCTGCTGGGTTTGGAGTGGAAGTCAGGATATTGGGGGGCTAACTGGATTTTTGACCGAGGCGATCGCCCCTGACAAGAGTAGGTTTTTTTACTTCCGGTCCCCGGACCTTGGCAAGGTCCGGGTTAGGGTGGGGTCCTCTGATGATTCATTTGTCAAGAATCGGTCAACAGCGAATCATCCCATTTTCAGTTGCGCTAGAAATACCAGAGTGCCTCCAGTAAAGTGTTCGCAAACATTTGAGTGCCAGTAACTCAGGCAATCTCCCGAGAATTGGCAGATCAAGTTCTCAACAAGGGTTAACTGAAGAATTACTCTGAACGGGCTACCCTAAAAAAGGTAAGAGACAGAAACACAACGAGACCCAAAACTTTATGAGTAAGCAGAAATTTGGTGTGATTGGTCTAGGCGTCATGGGAGAAAACCTGGCTCTCAACGTCGAAAGTCGGGGCTTTCCGGTAGCCGTCTACAATCGCACCGGCAGCGTCACTGAGAAATTCATGGCTGCCAGAGGAGGCACGAAACAAGTCAAAGCCACCTACAGCTTAGAAGATTTTGTAACGTCCTTAGAACGCCCCCGTCGCATCCTGCTGATGGTGAAAGCTGGTGGTCCCGTGGATGCGGTGATCGCGCAACTCAAGCCTTTATTAGAAGAGGGCGACATGATTATTGATGGGGGGAATTCCCTCTATCAAGACACGGAACGCCGGACTAAAGATTTGGAATCCACGGGACTCGGATTTGTCGGCATGGGAGTCAGCGGTGGAGAAGAAGGGGCGCTCAAGGGGCCTAGTTTGATGCCCGGTGGGACGGAACAAGCCTACCGCGATTTAGAACCCATCCTGACGGCGATCGCCGCCCAGGTAAATGATGGTCCCTGCGTCACCTATATCGGCCCTGGTGGTTCCGGTCACTATGTGAAAATGGTACATAACGGCATCGAGTATGGCGATATGCAGCTCATTGCCGAAGCGTATGACCTGCTCAAGAGTATCCTGGGACTGGATCATCAGCAGTTACACAAAGTATTTGCAGAGTGGAATACCACCCCAGAATTGGATTCATTTTTGATTGAAATTACCGCCGATATTTTCCGCTACCTCGACCCGCAAACCAATGGTCCTCTGGTGGAAATGATTATGGATTCCGCCGGACAAAAAGGCACCGGACGCTGGACGGCTGCCGATGCTTTAGAATTAGGGGTTGCCATTCCCACGATCGCCGCTGCGGTGAATGCCCGAATTATGTCTTCCGTCAAAGAGGAACGGGTTGCCGCTTCTCAGCAATTAACCGGACCGAGTATCAAGTTTGATGGCGATGCTCAGGAATTTATCAATAAGGTTCGCGATGCCTTATACTGCTCTAAAATTTGTTCTTATGCCCAAGGCATGGATTTATTGAGCAAAGCCTCGAAGCAGTTTGGGTATAACTTAAATCTGGGTGAAGTGGCCCGGATTTGGAAAGGCGGCTGTATTATTCGGGCGGCTTTCTTGGATAAAATTAAGCAAGCCTTTGATGAAAATCCCGAATTACCGAACTTGCTCCTGGCACCGGAATTCAAACAAACGATTTTGGACCGCCAAGAAGCATGGCGCGATGTGATTGCCATGTCGAATAAGATGGGGATTCCAGTTCCGGCATTTAGTGCATCTTTAGATTATTTCGATAGTTACCGTCGCGATCGCCTTCCCCAAAATCTCACTCAAGCCCAACGGGATTACTTCGGCGCACATACTTATGAACGCACCGATAAACCCCGGGGTGAGTTTTTCCATACGGAATGGACTCAAATTGATGTAGAAACTTTGAGTAAAACAGGTCAACCCGAGTAAAACCCCACACCCTGTTCGCGTAGCGTTCCGTAAGGAAAGGGTGGGGCACTTGCGGACCAAGCCTGCCTCCGCAGACTAAAGAATAAGGTGGGTCTGTGACAACCACCGGATTCCTCGTTCCCTGGCTCTGCCAGGGAATGCCAAATCGGAGGCTCTGCCTCCTGATATCTTCCCCGTCCTTTCGTCTAAGTTTTGCGATCGCCTACATTATTTGATACAATATGCCTGTTTAACTCTCACAAATGTGCCAACCCAATTTGTATTCGGGGTACTTACCTCACATTCAAGATACTTTCGGTCCCCGGACCTTGGCAAGGGGAGGGTTAGGGTGGGGTCCTCTTGAAGCGCAATTCCCTACGGGAGAGCTTCCGCTTACCGCGCTTCAAGAGCAATGAGTGGGTGGAGATTTCTCCTACAGGGGCGATCTCGATCGCGCGTCACGAAGTAAAAAGGTTGTATCTGCCTCCATACAGGCGCTTAAACCTCATGGGAGTGAGTGATGTGGCGAAAGCGATCGCCACATCAGAAGAACCCCACCCTAACCCGGACCAAGACATCGGTCCGGGGACCGGAGGTGACGAAAGCGATCGCCACATCAGAAGAACCCCACCCTAACCCGGACCAAGACATCGGTCCGGGGACCGGAGGTGACGAAAGCGATCGCCACATCAGAAGAACCCCACCCTAACCCTCCCCTTGCCAAGGTCCGGGGACCGGAGGTGAGGTGGCGATCGCTTTCGTCACGAAGAGGACCCCACCCTAACCCGGACCAAGACATCGGTCCGGGGACCGGAGGTGAGGTGGCGATCGCTTTCGTCACGAAGAGGACCCCAC
>CAYUEH010000086.1:4837-8007 GCA_964442465.1 uncultured Laspinema sp.
CGAAGAGGACCCCACCCTAACCCGGACCAAGACATCGGTCCGGGGACCGGAGGTGCAGTTAAGGGTAAAAAACCTATTTTTGTAAGAGTTCCCTCACCCTACCCCACTCCGAAAAACCCTAATTTTTTGAGTCTTGCTTTGAGCGCGATCGCCTTTTGCGACCCCACCTAATCAGCCATTTTGCTGCACCGGACAAAAGCAAAGGGGAAACTTAGCAGCAAGGCCAACATAACCGGATGAGGCCGATCGCCGTGGTATGCTTCCCAGGGAAAGCTCATCGGTTCCTGAAAGATTAATGCCGAAGTCGAGGGGATAATTGGGCTGGTGGCAATTCCCACCCCCACTGCCTGGATTTGGTCTTGGAGGGTTGCGTTTTGCTGTTCCCACCGGCGATCGCCTTCGGCTGGGTCCACCGCTACTCAACCACCTCTACTAAACCACGAGTGAACTCCATTAGCCCTCCCTTGAGTTGGGGAAGGGATTGGGTAAAGAAACCCGGTTGTCTTCCCTCTGCTGTCCCGACGCCTTAGGGTTGTTGGGAAAACTGGAGTGTTGGAACCGTGAGGGAGGGGCTGGGGTCCATGCCTTAGTGTTCAGGGGTCTGACGGTTTCCTGGGGCAATTTGAGCAGATATCTGTGAAAAGGGCTGTTCAAGTGAGCCAATTGATTGCAAAATGTCAGTAGAACTCGGAAAATAAGTTAAGAATTTAAAGAAAAGGGGAATTCACTATGGATTTTGACTGGCGCGTACTTATTGTTCTGTTACCCATCATTGCTGCTGGAAGTTGGGCGCTGTTCAATGTTGGTAAAGTGGCGATCGCACAGATCCAAAACTTTTTGAACAAGCAAGCCTAATCCGTTTCACCCGGGTCCCAGGGGCGGATACTTCCCTGTTTCGGAGTCGTTGTTTCCCTTGATCTGGTGGGAGTCCTTCTGGAACTTGAAGAAGGGTTCATGGGTCAGTTCGACCCAGCAGCTTGGACTGCCAATCACGTAAACGCAAACACAAAAAGAATCTAAAAGCACCTGAACCCAAGCCACTGAGCTAAGGTTTGGGGGCTTTTTTCTGGGGGCGATCGCCTTAGACATCAGTTTGAGGGGTAGACGCGGGTAGCTGGATCGTAAATGAAAAGGTACTCCCTTGACCTAGGGTACTTTCGGCCCAAATCCGCCCGCCATGCTGTTGGACAATTTTTTCACAAATGGCTAGACCTAGGCCGGTCCCTCCATGAGCGCGGGAGTCGGAACTATCCACCTGTTGAAAGCGCTCAAAAATCTTGTCTAACCGTTCTGGGGGAATGCCTCTTCCGCAATCTTTGACTTGGAACAGGATATGGGTAGATTGCACCGATGCTGTCAGCCAGACGGTGGAGCCTGGAGTGGAAAATTTGATGGCATTGCTCAGGAGATTGGTAAAGACCTGGATCAGGCGATCGGCATCAGCGGATAAGACGACTTCGGCTGGCTCAACCACAATCGCAACCGATGCCTCTTCAGCGAGGGATTGTATGGAATCTACCCCGCGTTGCATGAGTTCTCCGGCATGACAAGGCTGTTTGACGATCGCCACTTTTCCCGAGGCCATGCGTTCCATATCCAGAATATCATTGAGCAACCGCAAGAGGCGGTCTGAGTTTTCCAGGGCAATCGAGAGCATTCGTTGGGATTTGTCCGGTTTATTGGCTAATATCCCACTGGCTAAGAGTCCCAGGGAACCTCGAATTGAGGTGAGTGGGGTGCGCAGTTCATGGCTGACGATGGAGATAAACTCATCTTTCATCCGTTCGATTTCGAGTCGCTCAGTGATGTCTTTGAAGGTTAAAACTACCCCGACAATTTGCCCTTTTTGCCGCAGGGGGGCGCTGATATATTCCACGGGAAAACAGGTGCCGTCTTTCCGCCAAAAGACGCCATCGGTAATAAATTTGATGCTGCCTTGTTTGAGGGTTTCCTGAATGGGAAATCCGCCCTCTGGATGAGCGGTGTTCGGACAGTGGTTCATTCTTAACAGGAGTTGGACCTTTTGACCGATCGCCTCTGCCGGTTCATACCCCAACATTCTCTCGGCAGCGGGATTTAAAAAGGTGAGCTTCATCTGCTCATCCAATCCACAAATTCCTTCTCCAGCGGAGTTTAAGATTAATTCGTTCTGATGGCGCAACCAGGCGAGGGCTTGATCCGGTGGTGGATAATCCGCCGGTTGGGTGCCAATGGTGGCGGCATACAAATCGGCTCGCAGTGCCATGTGAGCGAGGCGATCGCGAATGGCTTGGAGTTCGGTCCGATTGCTCACCGGCGATCGCGGTGCAGGGATGTCCTGATTCGGCCAGTTCGATAGGTCGTTACAAGGACAGGACATGGGGGGCATTCCTCTCGTTCTTAGGGGTTGGGGCATGGAACATCGCGGGCAATCGACAATTTCCCATTCCGAGGTCATGAGCTCGGCGACGGTTTCCTCGGTTCCCGCTAGATAACAATGCCCTGACTCTGGCGCTTGCACCTGGAACCATAATTCTTCAAACTCCTGACTGTAGGACTCCCCTGCAATGGTTTCTGTCGGCTTGCGGTTTAGCCCTCCGTTTTTCATTAAGACGCTTTTGCCTAATTGCAGCCAATGCGCAAGATACGCTTTTACTTTAGATGGGGACGCCATAATTCCCTAATAACCTTCCATTGTGAAGCTAGACCCTCGAAAGGGCTGCTTTTTTAATCAAATCTTTAGATTGGCAGTTTTCTGCCTATCCCCAGTTTAAGAAATTTTAGGCAATCAAGGAGCGATTCATTCAGGGACCCTTGATTGGGCAACCCTTTCTGGGCGGTAACCGCAGATATCTGAGAGTGCGTAAAGCGCTGACGCGCATAGCTTCGCTGTGCGGCGTAGCTTGTGCGCCAGCACAAACATCTTGCTCGCTATCTAAAATAAAAATAGCGAGCAAGATGCTCGCACTCCTGGGGGAAACGCTATAACCCCATCCCCCAAATGCTCCTGGGAATAACAAAACTGGGCAGCAAATCCCCGGAGTTGATTTCCCGATCCCGGGGCAAAATTTCCCGGTTTGGTTCCCACTCACTCCTGATGGTGGGCGCGCACTTTGTCACGGAGGCGTTGAGCGATCGCCTGAATGTAACTCATCCCTTCATCATCGGGTTCCATATTACACCGTCGCCAG
>CAYUEH010000086.1:8107-11442 GCA_964442465.1 uncultured Laspinema sp.
CGCTGTTTTTTATTCTCTAAAATCACAATATGTTTGGCGCGGCTTAGGCGGTTAAATTGGGGAGTATTTCGCGAAATCCAGGCCATTAATTCTATAGAATTCTTAAAAAACCCAGAGGACCAACCGGGAAAGACTTCACCGAGGCGATCGCTGATTAATTGTTCCGATTCTGGGGTATCATCTAAAACAATAATCATCCGCGATGAGGGCTTGGTATGAGGGTCGGCTTGATGACACTTATTTTTGAGGCGCTCATCGATAGAATTTGGGCTATTTTTACCCCTACATTGGATTAATTGTTTCAGGGTATCGGCCCAATCTGAATCAATCCAATCCCAAGAATCAATCGCATCCAGGGATGGGCAAGGAATGACCCGTTCACAATGCCAATTTGCCTCCTTCAGCGCCATTTCCATGCCAATTTCGGCATCACTATTGGAGGTATGGAGAATGACTGGACATTGGGGCAATTGTGTGATTAAATAATCTACTACATCCCGCCCAATCCCCGGGTCAAACAGTTGGCCGTTCCGTTCCCAACTCGGGCCTAAATCATGGTCAAGACTGAGCAAAAGGCACTTATGTAAGTGGCCTTTTAACCAGGCTATAATATCCGGGGCATTATTAAAAAAAATCGCCGAATAGTCAGGAAATGACGCCTGAAGACGCTTTTCCATTGCCTGAATGCGCCCGGGGTCATCTTCTAAAATTGCAATGATTTCATGCATCCCCACCCTCCCCTCAATTGATGTTCCATTATAGGGAGTATTCCCCCCTAGGGGGTCTAACCTATCAGGACCCTCCCCCTCGATTCACCAGGGCCTCTCCACTCAGACGACAGATGCGCCAGTCGGGAAGAATTTCGGCCCCCAAGCGACGATAGAAGGCGATCGCCGGTTCATTCCAATCCAATACCGACCACTCCATCCGTCCACAACCCTGTTCCACCGCCAATTTTGCCAGTTCCTCAATCAGGGATTTGCCAATCCCTCTACCGCGATAGTCGGGCAGTACAAACAGATCCTCTAAATAGAGACCGGGCTTGGTTAGAAATGTAGAATAATTATAGAAAAATAGGGCAAATCCCACAACAGTGCCAGAATATTCGGCAATTAATGCTTGGGCATAGGGGCGATCGCCAAACAAATGCTCATGCAGTGCCAGGGGACTGCCGGTAACCGCATCGGATAGCTTCTCATAAGCAGCAAGGGCGCAAATTAACTCAAAGATTACCGCCACATCATCGGCAGTGGCAGAACGAATTCGGATTTCAGGGCAAATTTTGGACATAATCCCGGCAGAGTATTGTGGCATTATTATACTAAATCCGGTTGATAAAAGCATTAAAAATTGTAGGGTGGGCATTGCCCACCTCGATTCGGTGGGCAATGCCCACCCTACAATTGCTCAACTTGTTTTTCGAGACCTATTCCAACCGCATTCCGTATTATATCCCCCAGGGAAACAGCCTCCGGGCTTACTCTTTAAAATTCAACCCTCAATGTAGAGGCGATTCGCGAATCGCCTCTACATTGAGGTAGGGTGAATTCTCAAAATCTGGGTAAGTTATGGGGTGCAAAATCCGGCCCTTGACAGTCATCCAAGCGGGATGCCAAATTTCCCGCCCATCCCACCCCTAAGCCCTCCTCGGTGTAAAATGGCTTTGCGGGTAAATGTCCGGCAGGTGCGCTTAAATCAAAGATTAACTCACCATAATTGCGCCATTCTATCCCCCCTGAGACTGCCCATCCCACAGTTTGGGCAAATTGAGCATAATCCTGCTGCTGTTGCTGCCAAATCTGGGACTGAATGGTGAATCCAAAGTGACCCTCGCTAGAGTCCATCCACAGGCGATCGATGAGGCACAGGTCGGCACAGGGAAGGTTCAAACTATCGTCTTCTGTGAGATAATCCAGACGGGTTAGCCATCGAGCATCTGCTTTGGAAAGGGAATCCCCACCTCGCAAGGTTTGGGCAATTTCTAACAGAATGCGCCCGGTTTCGCGATCGCCACGTTCCCATTCTCCCGCGTTTAAAATTTCCCGCAGTTGCGTATAATTGACCGTCCCAATAATCAGAGAATCTGGCATTGTTATCCGGCAACGGGGAGAGGCAATGGACAGCATAGCAGGAGTTGATCGCAACTTAAAGAGATGGGTTCGTTCATGATTTAAACTACAACAAAGCAGAGTTCAGAGGGGGAAGGGATAGGATTTGCCAAGAGACCCAGGGATGTTTATAGTGTTTCCCAGCGCGATCGGGTACATTCTTGGGGAGTGCGAGCATCTTGCTCGCTTGCAACAATAGCGAGCAAGATGCTCGCACTCCCAAAATCTTATGATTCCAGGAACCGCTATATTATCCTACAATGAAACGAAACGGCTGGGTTTCTGGATCAAGACCCGCTACAATTGGGTAGCATAACTGGTGTGAGTCAATGATGCAATACGATATCCCCTGGGAAGATTTATCGCCGATCGCCCGCCTGGTTGCGGAACCGGGGGGCGGTTATGATGCGATCGGGGAGACACCAGGGACCAACCCGGAATCACAAGGGCCTTGGATTGAGGTGTTGGTGGACTCTCCCGCTTCGGAGACGCCTCTGGATGAAGAACCCCTAAAATTATTTACCTATCGAGTGCCACCGGAGTTAACGGTACAACCGGGGGATATTCTCAGTGTGCCCTTTGGATCGCAACAGTTAGGGGCGATCGCCATCCGGTTTACGGATCAATTACCCGCAGATTTGCCCGTCCATAAGGTTAAAGAGATTGAAGATGTGGTAGTTTCCGGGTTTTTTGCCCGCAACTATTGGCAACTGCTGGAACGGGTGGCGGATTACTATTATACTCCCTTAGTGCGAGTGATTCGCGCCGCGATCCCTCCGGGATTATTTGCGCCATCGCAACACAGAATTCGCCTGACAGCGCAAGTTCCGCCCGGTGGAAAAGTGTTTCTAAAAACCATTTCCGCCCAAAAAATCCTGGAACTGTTGCAATCTTCCGGAACGGGAAATTATACCTTACAATATATTCGCAATAAAGTTAAACCGGGAGCAAATTCGGGGTTAAAAGAGTTAAAAAAACGCGGGTGGGTGGAAAGTTACTATGAGGCAGGCAGTCGCCCTGCGCCGAAATTGCAACCCGCAGTTACTCTGATTGCCAGTTCTTTTCCCCCAGATTTGACCAAGCGTCAGGGAGAAGTGCTGCAAGTGCTCAGGCGTCGCGGTGGGGAACTGTGGATGGCGGAATTGCTGAAAATCTGTCAGACGAGTTCGGGGGTGGTGAAAAAGTTGGCGGAAAAAGGGTGCGTGGAAATCTACGATCGCGAGGTAT
>CAYUEH010000086.1:11542-13311 GCA_964442465.1 uncultured Laspinema sp.
GTGGTGAAAAAGTTGGCGGAAAAAGGGTGCGTGGAAATCTACGATCGCGAGGTATTGCGATCGCCAACGCAACCGAACCAAACTCCTGATGTGCCTAAAATTTTGAATTCCTATCAGCAACAGGCATTAGATGGGATTAATCAGATAGATGGATATGCGCGAGTGTTGCTGCATGGGGTGACAGGTTCGGGAAAAACGGAGGTGTATTTACAGGCGATCGCCCCCATATTAGCACAAGGAAAATCAGCGATTGTGCTAGTCCCGGAAATTGGATTGACGCCGCAACTGTGCGATCGCTTTCAAGCAAGATTTGGGGATAAAGTGGTGGTTTATCATAGTGCCCTATCCCAGGGTGAACGGTACGACACTTGGCGACAAATGCTCACGGACACCCCCCAAATTGCGATCGGAACGCGATCGGCCATTTTCGCACCCTTGCCGAACCTGGGCCTAATTATCCTGGATGAAGAATACGACGACAGTTACAAACAAGACCAACCTGCGCCCACCTATCATGCCCGAACTGTCGCCCAATGGCGGGCGGAATTATCCAACTGTCCCCTGATTCTGGGTTCTGCAACCCCTTCTTTGGAAACTTGGGTAGAGATTGCGGTTAATCCCAACGAGGGCGATCGCACCCATTATCTACGCTTACCCGAACGCATCGAATCTCGACCCATGCCTCCGGTGGAAGTCGTGGATATGCGCCAGGAATTACGCAAAGGCAACCGTTCCCTGTTTAGCGAATCCCTGCAACAAGAATTAAGTACCCTCCGAGAAACTGGACGACAAGGGATATTATTTATCCATCGCCGGGGACATAGTACCTTTGTTTCTTGTCGCAGTTGCGGGTATGTGATGGAATGTCCCCATTGCGATGTTTCCCTGTCCTATCATCAATTTCAAGAAGGCGGGACCGAATTTCTGCGCTGTCATTATTGCAGTTATACCAGTCATCCCCTGGAACGCTGTCCCGAATGTGACTCTCCCTATTTTCGGCGCTTCGGCAGTGGCACTCAGCGGGTCATGCAGGAATTGGCGAGGCAGTTTCCCGAGTTGCGCGTGATTCGCTTTGATAGTGATACGACTCGCACGAAAGACGCACATCGAATCTTATTATCGCAGTTCGCCTCGGGGGAAGCAGATATTTTGCTGGGAACTCAAATGCTGACGAAAGGGTTAGATTTACCGCAAGTCACGTTAGTGGGAGTAGTGGCAGCGGATGGGTTATTAAATTTAGCCGATTTTAGAGCATCAGAACGCGCCTTTCAAATGTTAACCCAAGTAGCGGGTCGTGCGGGTCGAGGGGATGAACCGGGACGAGTGATTTTACAAACCTATTCCCCGGAAAATTCGGTGATTCAGGCGGTGCGAAATCAGGAATATAACAGTTTTATCCAACAGGAGTTGGAACAGCGAGAGGCGTTGAGTTATCCCCCTTATGGACGGTTGATTTTGTTAAGAATTTCCGGGAGGGATGATTGGACGGTGGAGGATACTGCGGTAGATTTAGCGCAGTTTTTGGGGGGACCGGATGCGTATCTGACCCGAGGATATGATTTGTTGGGACCGGCACCGGCACCGATTTTACGGGTTGCCGATCGCTATCGGTGGCAAATCTTACTGAAGTTTCCGCCTAATATACGGGTGGAGTTGCCGATGTTGGAGGAGTTGCGATCGCGCTGTCCCCGAGACATTAGTTTGGCGATCGATGTCGATCCCTTAAATCTCAATTAACGAAGTCGGTTCTCCTCCCCGTTCGTAGTAAC
>CAYUEH010000087.1:0-4500 GCA_964442465.1 uncultured Laspinema sp.
GGGACCGGAGGACCCCACCCTAACCCTCCCCTTGCCAAGGGGAGGGGACCGGAGGACCCCACCCTAACCCTCCCCTTGCCAAGGGGAGGGGACCGGACCTCGGAACCATTAACCCCCGATTGCTGAAACCGTTGATACCACATCCGTAGTTTTGACTATGACTTTAGAATCAGAACCTGAAACGCAAAAAATCTTGGTGGTTGCCACGAGCAATCCCGGTAAGCTGGAAGAAATGGAGGCATATTTGGGAGAGTTGGGCTGGGAATTGCAGCTCAAACCCCCGGAAATCGACGTGGAGGAGACCGGGGAGACCTTTATGGAGAATGCAGTGATCAAGGCGTCGGAGGTGGCGATCGCCACGGGACAATGGGCGATCGCCGATGATTCCGGGTTGGCTGTGGATGCGCTCGATGGCAGTCCCGGAATTTTTTCCGCGCGCTATGGGGCCACGGACCCCGAGCGAATTGATCGTCTGCTGTTTGAGTTAGGCAGTGAACTGAATCGAGATGCCCAGTTTGTCTGTGCGATCGCGATCGCCCGTCCCGATGGTTCGATTGCGTTACAAGCTGAAGGGATTTGTCCGGGACGGATCCTCCATCGTCCCCGGGGAAATAATGGCTTTGGTTACGACCCAATTTTTTACCATACCGAACAGCGTCAGTCCTTTGCGGAAATGGATCCGGAGACAAAAAAACGGCTGAGTCATCGGGGTCTGGCTTTTAAGATTCTCCTGCCTGAGTTAGCTACCTTAGATTTTTCATAAAAAATCCCCCTCCAACTGAGGTTGGGGGGAGATTTGAGGAGAACGGAGAATTGAGTCTCAATTCGGGAGTCTTAATTCTTTCTCCAGGTTCTAAATGGCTTCCTGGTTCTTTTCTCCGGTGCGAATCCGGACGATTTCATTCACGGAGGAGATGAAAATTTTACCATCCCCAATTTCGCCAGTTCTAGCGGCAGCAACAACTTTGTCCACCACGAGATCCACCATGTCGTCATCAACGACAATCTCTACTTTGAGTTTTTGTAAAAATTCTACGGTGTACTCAGAACCGCGATACCGTTCTGTTTGACCTTTTTGCCGTCCGAACCCTCGGACTTCTGAAACGGTCATCCCTACTACGCCTGCGTTAACTAAGGCGATTTTTACTTCGTCGAGTTTAAATGGCCGAATAATGGCTTCTACCTTTTTCAAGCTTCTGACTCCTCACGCTGTTGAACTGCTGATTGCTTAACCTGCATCGTACCTTAGTATCACCGCCCTGTCCTGGTTTTTTGTAGTTTTTGATACAGAAATTCTGGATTGAGGTGTCACGGAGCTTGGGACCCGGGAAAATGGCAGGGGTCAATCCAGGGCGTTGATCCCAGATCATTGCCCTCGGATTGGCGATCGCCCCAGAAGAAAGCCTAGACTTTGGGTTCTTGGAATTCAAACCCGTGGGCATCGGCATAGCGGTGCAAAAATCTCATCACCCGTTCCCAGGCTTCATCAGACGTCACCTCAAAGGAACATTCAGCTTGGGAGAGATTATCATCATCAACAAATTGAAATTTCATGCCATTGGGAATGACTGTAATTTCCCCTTCTTCATCACACAAATTTAAGGTTTCTATTTTATTAATAAAACTCCGGCCTTTTTCCATAGCCTGAACCCGTTCAAACAGTAATACTACGGTTTTCGTTCCCGAGTCTCGGCCTTTTCGCAGACTAATTCCGCCGAGTTCCTCATCTAATCCCTTGATAAATTGTACAGAGACACTCACGAGTCGCACCCGCCTAAACGTCTCTCTTATCGTAGCATTTTTATAGGGGCGATCGCTCTGAATATTTACCCCCTCTAGGGTCTAACTTTTCCCCTGCTGTAAAAACCCACACCCTCAAGGGTTGGTCTACAAGGACAAAGCCCCAGAAGCGCCGGTTCAAGAGAAAATAGGTCGTTAACAACCGGATCTCGCGACAAGGGAGGGACATTCATCAAGATTTTGTCTCCATTCGAGGATTCAGGGGTCCAGGACAATAAATTGAGAGATGAAAAGCCAAAGGATGCTGACAGGTTGAGAAAAAAATCCCACCAGACAGCATCCGAAATATAAAATCGGACAAAATGAATAATAAGGATACCGTACTCACTGCTTAAAGTTAGAAGCAGATTTTTTTATAAGTGGGTGGGAGTTCAATCGATAAGCTGGAGCCATCCCCGACGGACGTTATAAAGCACTCGGTCAATGATGGCTTGTTCGTCTTCGCTCAAGCAATCTTTTAAAAGAGCTGCTCTAAGCTGTTGGCGATCGGCACGAGTCACTACATTAGAAAACATGACTTGACCGTATAATTCTTCCAGCGGGACTTGAGACATGGCTGCGGTTAGTTCCATTGTTCTTTGGGAAACCTATAATTTCCACTGAAAATCGGTATGATCGATATGATATAGATCATAACGATTCTGCTTTTCTAAGATGCGATCGCATCCGGCTGATGGGTGTGATCTAGATCTCGACCTTTGGGGATCTCCATCATTGAAGTAGACCGGAAAACCGGATCGGGAAAAAAAACGGTTCGGGAGGGGAACTCCCCAGTTCCCAAACGCCCCCGGTTTTGTCTCTACATCCGGTCAAGGTGGGGACCCCACCCTAACCTCCTTTCCTCGGGGATCGGAGTCAGACTCAGACTCAGACTCTGTATTGTCACCTCTGCGGTCACCCAATTGTCTACACTGAATACCAGCACCATGATCTCTGGTTCAAGCTCACAAATCCGAGTTTTTATGATTGACAGGAGCAACGTTTGCGGTCTACGCGGCGTTTTTGGCCCATCTAGGGTAACGAAGCGCTAATAATAACAGATACAAGGGGATATGTTTAATACCACGGAAATCTTGATTGATGACTTCGTGCGCCAGCTTAAAGCGGGCTATGCCAGGACATACGGGGGTTTGAAACCAGACTATGCGGATATTATCGGTTGGGCGGGCCACATGGCCCTAGAGAACCTGGCAAATACCGATGCCTTGTACCACAATATCGAGCACACCATTAACATCACGTTAGTGGGACAAGAAATCTTGCGAGGGAAACACATCCGTGAGGGGGGCGTTTCCTGTGAAGATTGGCTGCACTTTATCATTTCTCTCGTCTGCCACGATATCGGCTATGTCAAAGGGGTTTGCAAACAGGACCGCACCTCAGCGGGACTCTATGCCACGGGTTGCAATGGTGAAACGGTGACTCTCCCGGAAGGGGCAACCTCTGCCAGCTTGACTCCCTATCGAGTCGATCGCGATAAGCTATTTATTCAAGAGCGCTTTGGCGGTCATAAACTGATTGATGCCGAAGCCCTCAAGCGGAATATCGAACTGACGCGGTTTCCCATGCCAATGGGTGAGGATTCTCAGGAAACTGGCACTTATCCGGCACTGGTGCGGGCGGCGGCCCTAGTCGGCCAACTCAGCGACCCCAGATATTTGAAAAAGATTAGTGCCCTGTTCTATGAATTTGAAGAAATTGGCATGAATGCAAAGCTGGGGTATGAAAACCCTGGGGATCTGCGGGCCAAATATCCTCGGGTTTATTGGGAAAGCGTTTATCCTTACATTCAGGATGCCCTCCCTTACCTGGGGTTGACCCAACAGGGACAACAGGTTTTAGCCAATCTGTATGCCAATGTGTTTGTGATCGAGCATGAAAATTTTCACTCATGAGGAGCCAGGGGGAAAACTGGGTAGGTTGTGAAAACTTTTTACCCCAGAAAGCAGCAAACGACTCGCGGTGCGATCGCAGAGTCAAGATTATGGCTTAAAATGGAAAGGTTGTCAAAAATTTGAGTCATTCAGGTTATGGCGGTTCCCAAGAAGAAAACCTCGAAATCCAAGCGCGATAAACGCAAAGCGACTTGGAAGAACAAAGCAGCTTTGCAAGCTCAAAAAGCCCTGTCCCTCGGCAAGTCGGTATTGACCGGACGTTCTACGGGTTTTATCTATCCTTCTGACGAAGATGACGAGGACGAAGAATCCTAAAGGTTGGGGTTCCTTGATGGTCAAGACGCGGGCGATCGCGTCTTGCTATCCGTTCCGGGTATTCCAAAACATAAATCATTCCTTTTCGGTTGTTCAAGCAATTGTAGGGTGGGCAATGCCCACCGTAACTTATGGTGGGCATTGCCCACCCTACAATTGCTTATTAGAGAAGGATTTGGGCTATTTTATTTTTTGGAGTTCCCTAAGAGCAAAAATCAAGCATGAAGCATTGCTGTTTGTCAAGTGCTTCATGCTTAATTTTTTATAAAGCTCAGACTTCAGTCTTGGCAGCAGGCAAAATAATCATCGCGTCCCCAAAGGAATAAAAGCGATACTCCTGAGCGATCGCCTCCTGATACAACCCCAACAGGCGATCGCGCCCGATTAATGCACTCACCAACATCAACAAGCTCGATCGCGGTAGATGAAAATTGGTAATCAATCCATCAACGACCCGCCACTGATATCCCGGATAAATAAATAAATCAGT
>CAYUEH010000087.1:4600-13205 GCA_964442465.1 uncultured Laspinema sp.
CCCTTTGCTTCCAGGCGATCGAGCAATTCTTCCGTAAAGTGCAACCCCGCCGTGGGTGCCGCTGCGGACCCCGACTCTTCCGCATAAACCGTTTGATACTGGTCCGGTGAAGCTACAGATTGGGTAATGTAAGGCGGTAAGGGCACCTGTCCATAAGACTCCAGTAACTCCCGGACGGAGGTCCCTGGTGTCGCTTCAAATTTCAAGATTCTCCCCCCCGTCGCGTCATCGGTGGCTAAAACTTTAGCCTGCAAGGTAGAGTTTGATAGAGGTTCGCCTTCTGGATGGTCTGGCGCAGGAAACTGAATCAGGGCCCCGGGTTTTAAACGCCGACCGGGTTTGACTAATCCTAACCACTGGTTCTCCTCTTGTTCTTCTAACAGCAGGACCTCAACAGGTGTACCTGTGGATTTATAGCCGTAGAGTCTAGCTGGCATTACCCGAGTATTGTTGAGAACCAGTAAATCACCGGGTTCTAGGAGTTCGGGGAGGTCTCGGAATCGCCGATGCTGGTGACGGGTGGGGGAGTCCACCACGAGCAAGCGAGAACTATCCCGAGGGGTGACCGGATTCTGAGCGATGCGGTCTTCCGGCAGGTCGTAGTCATATCCGGATAGGGTGCGATCGCCCCCGGTATTACTGTGGGTTGGGCCGTTGAGGCCGTTGACCGGGGAGGTTAGACTCTCAGAATCGATTTCGTTAGGGAACATACTTGTCATCCCAAACAGGGATTTATTCGGTTGAATCTGTGCTAAGATAGAAAATTATAATGTAAAGTTTGGCTAATTCAACATTTATTTTTTTAATCGGATTAATTAAATAGCAGGGAAGTTCAGGAATTAGAGAAACCTGGTGATAAATACCTAGGATAGCTTAAGAAATGTTTAAAGAAAGGTCATCCCGCAGTAAGTTTAACAACTTGGGTAGACTTCCCCATATCATCAGAGGGATCTTACCCATGTTAGAAAAACCAGGCGATCGCCACAATAGAATATAGAGCTTTGATGGTTATGCGATCGCAGAATGACGAGGGCATGGGTGAATGGGCTCAAAGCAAATCACCCCCTAAACCAAGTTGGGAAAATCTCCAGAATTTTCCCACCTAAACACCTCCTCTAAAGTCACATCTCTAATTCGGTTCTATTCTTCCCGACTTCAGTTGGGTCTCTTTTAAATTTCGATGAGAACGCAAAGCATCTGGATTCCTTTCCTGGCACTAGCAGCCAACTCATGTAGCCAGATTTCCCCGGCTCTACAAAGTCCAAGGGCGAGAGTTATTAACGCTTTGCTAGGAATGGGGAGAGCAAGGTTCCTTAGTCAACAAGCAATTAACTAACCCACAGGACAAACCAGATGACTCATTATTGTCCAAGAATACGGAAATTGGTGAAGATGGATTACCTCTATCACCTGGCAAATGCCAGTCTAACCCTAAGAGTTGCGGAATATCTCAACACCAGCGAGAATCTGCCGGTTCGCTTCCTCACCGTGATTCATCAAATTGATGGATGGATTGTGCGGGTGAAAATGAATCACCCCCTCAAAGCGCAGCAGGATGGGGATTTTCGAGCCTTTATGAACGAACTAGGAATCCCCGGACAACCCAGTATCCGCTTGCAAATGGCGCTCTGGGCCTTGGAAAACGACCAGTCTCCCATTGAGGTGATGCGTCGCTATCAGATTGCCGTTGTCTCTCACGGTCATCCTGATTTGAGTGAAATTGAAGAGTTTCGCGAGCAATTTGTGCAAGGGTTGGGCTATTGTCCGGAAACTTTAGCATAATTCGGGCCAATTCCCACCACCGAACTCTCGTCACCGGGAAACAGTAGGGGGTTTAGAGCTTAGGCGTCGAATGCTCCACAAATATAATCATGCAGGGTAAAGCAATAGTCTCCAATGGGTTGGGGTTGACCGAGGCAGATGGGATTCTGTGGCGGTGAAGGTTGACCTGGGCGATCGCCTGGGAGGTTCACCCTTGACTGGGGCGATCGCCTTTGGCGCTGATACTGCACCAACGCCACATCAAACCGGCAGGGAAACTCCGCGAACTCCGGATGTTCCGCTAAAAATAACTGGGCGGTTTGGATCAATTTGGCCTGCTTCCCGGACGAAATTGCCAGAAGACCCCCGGCATCCCAACTCCTTGGCGATCGGGTTTTGACCTCCACAAAGGCCAACAAACCCCCCTCACTCTTGACCAAATCAGGGGAGTCACCTCCCTTGACAAACGAGCTACTTTGTGTTGTATAACCCGACTGCCCAGCAATCAGATCAATTTCCCCCCAGCGACAGCGCCAACGCTGCGCCCAAATCTCCCACCCCGTATCCACTAACCATTGCGCCACCAATGCCTCACCCCACAATCCTGGGTTGGGGCTAGAGTCAGCCCGGATACTCGACCAAAGGGGAGAAGAAGCAGACATCAGACAACTCCAGAGTTACGCTTGCTGGTAAAATAACAATGAATACTTGAATTTTCTTAGTAAAAATTATCCCTCCCATCGCGCAGGAGTCACTTTTGGATCGACGCAACGAACGTATGAAAAATTGGTTTTGTAACTGGGGTTGGACTCGGGTCATGAGTCTGGTTGTTTCCCTAGTGGTTTGGATCTCAGCCATTGGAACAGTCGCCACCCTCACCACCGCTTATCCTCCCGACGCTCTCGCCCAAAACTATAACAAAGAAAACCTCCTCGGCGCGGATTTTTCCGGTCGGGACCTCACCCAAGCCAGCTTCAACCACGCCAACCTTCGCAAAAGTAACCTGAGTCATGCCAACTTGCAAGGGGCCAGCCTATTCGCCGCGCACCTCGAAGAGGCCAATTTAGAAGGGGCAAACCTCAGCAACACCACCTTAGATACTGCAAGGTTTATCAAAGCCAACCTCAAAAATGCCATTCTCGAAGGCTCTTTTGCCTTCAGTGCTAAATTTAATGGGGCCAACATCGAAGGCGCAGATTTTACCGATGTGTTCCTGCGCGATGATGCTCAGGAAATCCTCTGTGAACTGGCGACAGGGACCAATCCCGTCACGGGACGCAATACCCGCGATACCCTTTATTGCGAGTGAACTGAGTTGGGGTGAGGGATTGAGAATGGGGGTAATTGAAGGGGGCGATCGCCCGTTTTTGCTGCTCCAGGACTTACGCATTTTGGAGGGTTCAATCCTAAATCTAAATGTAGAGGCGATTCGCGAATCGCCTCTACATTTAGGCTGGATTCTTAAAATCTGCGTAAGTCCTGCGTTCTGCCTCCTCTAACTCCACACTTAGGCAACTTCTCTCTAAAGATAGATGTCCGGTGTCTTGAGGTTCAGATAAAGTAAAAACATAGAAAAGCGAAATAACACAGACCTCAAAGGTCTTTTTAAAAAGTCATTATAACAGGCAGTCCTGTCAGAATAATTCTGGCAGGATTGTTGCATTAAAATCCCCCCTTTCTCTGAGAGTTTGGGGGGATTACTTTGTAATTATAGCGATTCACGGACTCTCATGATACAGATATTTAGAGGAGTGCGAGCATCTTGCAGATATTTAGAGGAGTGCGAGCATCTTGCTCGCTAGAACTATAGCGAGCAAGATGCTCGCACTCCAGGTGTTTTAAGCTTCGCGAGTGCGGGCTAAATATTGTCCGACTTGGAGGCGAACATCTTTGAGTTCGAGAATGACCGATCGCGTAATTAACTTACCCGATTCCACCACAACTTGACCCGTAATCGGATGTAATAGATCTTGTTCCGTGCGCCGCCCGATCAGGGCCTCGATATCTTCAATCGCATCGAGATACATCCCAGTCGGGACTTCGACGACGACTCCTTCGCCGAGGATTCGCGACTGACAGGCGAGGCGAGAATTAGTTTTAGCGGTGGTGATCACCTCTAGGGTGCGTTGTTCTCTTCGTCCCATTGGCGAGACACTTTCCATGCCTTGTTTGATAAACACATGGCAGGTGGCACATAATCCTCGCCCTCCACATTCTTTGAGGACGTGGAGATCTTCAGCGAGTAGGGCCGAGAGAATGTTAGCATTGGTCTGAACTTCAGTATCTTGGGCGATTGGTTCTAAGCGAACAATTTTGACCATCTTAATTGGGTGATTGGTGGTGGGTTGTAGGGTTGATTCCGAGTTACGGTAGATTCGGTTTTGACTTTGAGGATAATGGACAAGGGGACTGGCCTTTTTTTGAGATTAACCCTTGACAATTAAAGATAATTATGCTGACTTAGACGAATTTAAACCTTGATGCACCCTGAAGGCTGGCTCAATCTTCATTCTTCATTATTGTGACATTGCAGTGCAAGTCAGGATATCCGAGGCCCGGTGGGAAGCGGTCATTTGTGGGCAAAGGGATTTACGATAGGAAGGGGTAAGACACCTGGCGAGTCGGGATGACTCATCACAGGACCGAGCGATCGCAGGATCAAGACAGGATCAATAACGGAGAGAGGATGGACCGGACTAACCAATCCGATGAGGGGCCGAATCGCGGCTATCTGAAAGGAAGTCGTCCCTCGGGACCCGCAACAGATAAGGAATTGCGGCAACTCCAAAAGCAACTGCCCAAATACCGAGTTTTAGCATTAGTGGGGCAGGGACAATTTGGCAAAGTCTTTTGTGCGATCGAGCGCAAAACCGGCCAATTGGTGGCCCTCAAAGAACTGACTCACCTGCGTCTCCCCACCCATAAATTTTTGCGGGAACTGTTGTCCTTACTCACCTTGCAACATCCGCATATTGTCACCTGTCGCGCCTTAGAACAAACCCCTGCCGCCCGATATGTGGTGATGGACTACTGCGAAGGGGCAACCCTGCGCGAACTCCTGGAAACAAACGCTTCCCTGAGTTTAGGGGAAGGGATGCAATTAATCCTAGGGATTCTAGCGGGATTAGAATGCGCTCATGATGCCGGAATCATTCACTGTGACATCAAACCGGAAAATATCCTGTTGAACGTGAAAAAAGGAGCCTGGTTTGCGCGCCTTTCGGATTTTGGGATTGCGCGGCGTTTCGGCGAACTGCAAGGGAGTCGTCGGGGGGAGAGTGATGAACTGGCAGCAGTGGGGGCGACGGCTTATGCAGCCCCTGAAGGCTTTTATGGTTTGTACTCTCGGGGTGCGGATATTTACTCGATGGGGATTTTACTGTTTGAACTGCTGCTGGGATATCGGCCCTTTAAAGGAAAACCCGGGGACCTGATGTGGGCGCATTTGAATCAGCGCTTGCAGGTTCCCGAACAGGTGCCTTTGCCCTTGCGGTTAATCCTGGAAAAAGCCTTAGAGAAACTCCCGGCGCGCAGGTATGCCAGCGCCGCGCAGATGGCACAACAGATTAAAGCGGCGATGAATGAACCCGGGGTGCGACTTTTGAGCGATCGCCCGTTACCCTTGAACCAGTCCCCGATGGCGAAAATGCCGGAATGCCCCAGCAGCCAACAGTCCCGCATTCCCCTATCCCTCCCCACCACAGCATTAGTCTCCCAGGATGGCTATCTCTACGCGGCCCTTGGGAATCAGGTCAGACTCTGGCATCAACTGGCCCTCCCCCCCAAGGTGGTGGATTTTCCCGATCGCGTCACTGAAGTGCTGCCGGTGAAGGGGGGCTGCTGGGTGAGTACCGGACGTCGGCTGTATTGGCTGGCGATCGCCAAACGTCAACCCCAACAGCAACTCACCTGCGATGGGGAATTTCGGATGGCGATCGACCCAGACAGTCGCTGGTTAGCCATTGCCATTCCCGGACAACTCAACTTTTATTCCCTCGCCACCCTCTCCCCCACCGGATTTAAAGCCCCAGACCATCACTGCCCCATTCCTGACGATGATCTGCCTAGGATCCTGTTCCTCGACTCCAAACATCTCCTAGCCATCCGCTACGACTCCACCCCAAACCCGGGCCGGACCCTGTTCCAGGTTTATACCCGTCGGGGAACCCCTGTTGGGTCTGAATCATTTAAAGGCACTTTAGACTCAGTGATTTTAACCGAACAACCCTATACCCTGATGGGAATCAGCCGTCACCCCAGACCGGCCCTCTGGCAGATTCAACTTTGGCCCCTGCGAGTGCGTCGGCTGCCCTTAGCAACCCTGCCGGTTTGTTTATCTGCCGTCCCTGGGGGTGGGGCGACTGCCGATGAGAACGGGCAAATTCTCTGGTTTAATCATGACTTAGAGCCAGTGGCGACAGTTCAAGGACCCGGGTCCCCCATCGCCCTGGCTGCCTCCTTCAATTCCGGAACCCAAATGCCACCGAATCCCCTAAATTTAGCGATCGCCACCCGGACCGAAGTGGGCGGCGCGATCCACTTCTTCCAGATTGATGGAAGGAAACTTTATGAGTGAACCCCAACCATTAAACCCGGAACATCCACCCTTTGACCCCTTAAAGGTCCGGCAGACCATTCTCAAACTGATTCAGCCCAAAACCGGCCCGGAAGTCGGAGAATTTTGCTTAGACCCCGAGGCGATCGCCGCTTGGGAAAACCTGATTGCGAAAGTGGCCGAAATGCGGCGACCCGAAGCCGTTCACCTCTTCGACTATCCCCCAACTCCGGAAATCCTCACCCCCTACCTCCTCCCGGAAGCTTGTCAGGTCCTCGATGCCTTCAAACAAGCGGCAGTTCTCTCAAAGGACCCCCAAAAAACCCCAAACTCTGCCCCAGAACCCCGATTCATCCCCTTAGAAGACTGGATTCCCGAACTCCTTTGGTACGCCGTCAGCAGTTCTGAAGCAGTGATGCGACTGATTAGCGGGATTCCGGCCAATATGTTCCAACCGGAACAGGGATGGGACGGGGGAATGGTGCGACTGGTGCTGGGATTACGGGGACAGAGTGGGGATTGCCACTGGTTTTTTGACCTTGCCAGCGATCGCCCTTGTCCCTACCCCGGAGAATTAGTCCCCCTCGACCCCGAAACCACTCAGATTCAGTCCGATGCCATCGCCCCCTTGCGCGAATCCCTTCTCCTGGGTGACTTCCTCTCCCAACTCCGCCAACAACTGCGCCTCGCCACCCCAGAACTCGCCCGCTTCCTCCAACCCACCCCAGTAGAATTCCTCCAACCGGGCAGTCCCTGGCAGGTGGGCGAGATGCAACTCACCTTAGAGTTTGAATTTGTCAGGGATCCGGAACTGGAGTTCTTCTCGGAACCCTTTTCAGACCCGGATCACCCCACCTCGGCGAAAATTCGCCCCTGTCAACCCCTGGTAGACTATCCAGATTCCTCCATGACTCCCGGGACTTCCGATGGCGGGATTGCTGCTGCGGTGCTTCCCCTCCTCTGGGACTGGCAAGAAAAGAGTCAAGGGATTCCTAGAAGCAACCACAGCGCGTTGGGGGGGGAAGGGTCAGAATTGATTCCCTTGTTCGTGGCGATCGCCAGTCGCCTCCTCGATACCGAACCCTCTCATCCTGTTATCCCACCCCCGACCCCAGAGATTTCCATCGACGAATTAGCTTCTCAACTGTTGTGGAAGATGCTAGGGTCAGGATTAGAGGCCATGCAATGGATTGCGGGAGTACAGGCGCGCATCCTGCAACCGGAACGAGACTGGGAAACGGGAATGGCGCGACTGGTGGGAATTTTGACCGTAGAAACCCCGAAGTTCTCCTGTTCAATCGATATTGCCACGGGACAGCCTCCCAGTCCCATGATGCCTTTGGCCCCTGGGACGGTGATTCAATCGGCCCGCAGTGGGTGGTATTCTGAAGCGATCGCCCTGGAACAGTTATCCGCCCGATTCTGGGCCGGGTTTTCAGGGGTCTCGTTGCCTGGGACTGCGGGGAACAGCAGCTTTTACCGGGAAACCCTGGTGACAGCCTTGTTAAATCCGGAGGATACTTTAGCAGTAGAAATCTGCCCCTCCCAGCAATACTGGCAATCCGGTTGGGCGCAACTAGGCTTGGCGATCGAGTTTATTCCCTGTTAAGCGATGGAAGTTTACGTTTACGCTTTTTTAAAAACGCCCCCAGTTGAGTTAGAACTCCCCCTGGGAATCGGTCAAGCGGTGCAATTGGTTCCCGGGAAGCAAATCTGTGCTGTGGTGGAATTTGACGTGGATATTAACCGCTTGCAAGGGGATGATGCGCTGTTGGTTCAGGCGATCGTCGCCCACGATCGCACCCTGGGAGAATTGTTTCAGCAACAATGCCTGTTACCCCTGAGATTTGGGACCCTGTTTCGGTCTCTCCAGGCATTACAAGAGCATTTAGTCACGCGGGAAGGGGAATATTTAGAGAAACTCGATCGCTTTGTCGGTCAAGGGGAGTACATTTTAAAATGCATTCCCCGTCCTGAACCGGAGTTCGAGATTTCTACTGAGGTGCGTGGCAAAGCCTATTTACTGGCGAAAAAACAGCGCTATCAAGGGATTCAAGCTTTTCAGAATGAACAAGCGGCCCAGTGGGACTGGATGCGTCGCCAAGTGATGGAAGGGTATCCCGAGGCGATCGCCACGGACCTGGAGGATCAGAGTCATCGGATTTTTCTGTTAGCCCCCATTCAGGAAGAACCTTTACTCTATGAACGATTCCAAGAGTGGCAGCAAACCTGTTCCGCCTGGGAGTTGCAGTTGGGGGAGGCCCTCCCGCCCTATCATTTCGTGTGATC
>CAYUEH010000088.1:0-13031 GCA_964442465.1 uncultured Laspinema sp.
AGGCAATGGTGCATCCGGAGAAGGGGGTTAGTTCCCTGAAAAATGTTGGAAACCTGGGAAAGGCGCGATCGCCAATGGGTTCTCAATTCCGAGGAGGACATCCCCACTCAAAGAGTGGACGATTTCTGAGGAGTTCCAAAACTTGTCAGGGTTCAAAGCTTTACCTCCTAAAAGTCGTTTACCCTTGAACTTTTTGTGGAGCAATTCCAAAAGTGCCATGAATTGACCCCTTAAAATGAATCGAGACTTCCTCCACCCCAGGAATTCTGAAAACCCATGAGAATGGTTTGGATCTCCCGGTCAGCTAGATATAATAACTTACTCAGGAGATGTAATTGGGATTCTAGCCCTGTCAAAACCGGGTTAACTCAGGAAGAAAAAAGTGGATGGGGGTGTAGCCTCCCTGAAAAATGGCCCAGGTTGAGCCTGCACAGGTCCCTCAGCGAGGTCTTAAAAAAAATCAGAAAAAAGGGTAGGTTACGCTTGATGGGGACAAAACTTCCACCTTTCCCAATGAGAACATGATATCGTTCAAGCCAGTCTTAAGATTATGTTAATAAACTAAGGCTTATAACCCGTGGGAGGGTGCTGATGGCAACTGGGCTATTCAAGCCCCTGTTAACCGCTATGGCTGTATTATCCGCAAACACAACATTTTCATTATGAGAAATTGGGTGAAACCGCAAATATTTTCTTGGCTACTCCCAACAGCAACTGCTGTGTTACTACTATCCGCGCCCGCGCAAGCGGCTAGACTGGAATATTGGCGTTTTGATACGGCTCAAAACCGACTGCATTTTACGACTGCCGGAGGGGTTCAACCCAGGGCTCAATTAATCGCCAATCCCACACGCCTGGTGATTGATTTGCCCGGGACTACCCTGGATCGATCGACAGTAACTCAACCCGTTGGTAGTCCAGGATTTCAGTCAATTCGGGTGGGACAGTTTGAGTCAGACACGACTCGATTAGTAATTGAATTAAGTCCGGGTTATACCCTAGATCCGCAACAGGTGCAATTCCGGGGCATCACGCCTACGGAATGGACGGTGGACTTACCGACACCCCAACGGATTGGGGCGGCATCGACGGGAGTGGGGACGCCTGCGCCACCGGCTCAATCGGGTAGCGGAGTTCAAATCGAAAATGTTCAGGTGACGCCGGATGGATTTTTTATCCGGACCCGAGGGGGGCAGCCGCAAGTGAAAATGGAGCGGAATAGCGATCGCTCCTTATATGTGGATATCCCCGGGGCCACCATTTCCCCGAACATGGGGTCACGAGACCAACTGTTCGATCGCCACGGAGTTGCTCGCATGAGTGTCCGACCCCTGGAAGGGTCAACTCCCGGAGTGCGCGTCACCTTCGTCTTATCGGATACTAACTCCAATTGGCAGGTCACGGCGAGCAGCTTGGGTGGCGTGGTGGTTCTGCCCGGTCCTCAAGGTCCTAGGGTCGGGTCTGGATCTGTGGCAATGGCGCAGAATCCCAGTAGCGATCGCATGGTCACCATTGAAGGCATTGAACTGCAACAAGATGGGTCCCAACTTTTAATCCAGTCCAATCAACCGTTCACCTACACCAGTGAATGGGACCGCGCTTCGGGAGCCTATCGCATCGTCATTCCCTCGGCCCAGTTAGGCAATGGGGTCCAACCGCCTCAGTCTACGAATCGCGGTGCTTTTTTATGGGTGAAGTTGCAGCAAGAAGACCCCCAAACCGTGGCCATTCTGGTCCAACCCGCCGCCGGAGTGCGGATTGGACCCCTGACCCAACCCAGTCCACAATTGCTCTCGGTGACCTTACAACGTCCGGGTAACGTCGCATCGGCCCCTAATTCCAGGACATCCGTTCCCACCGCCCCAGCACCGATGAGTTATCCCGCCCCCTCGCCGATGCGATCGCGCGATGGCAGACGAGTTGTCGTCATCGATGCGGGACATGGTGGTAGAGACCCTGGGGCTGTTGGTATTGGGGGACTCCAAGAAAAGGGAGTCGTCATGGACATTTCCAACCAGGTGGCGAGACTGTTAGAACAAAATGGCGTCCAAGTGGTCATGACTCGTCAGGATGACCGGGAAATCGATTTAGCGCCTCGGGTTCAACTGGCCAACCGGGTCAATGCAGATATTTTTGTCAGCATTCACGCCAATGCGATTGATATGAGTCGTCCCGATGTGAATGGCATCGAGACTTATTATTATTCCAGTGGTCTGCGTCTAGCCCAAACGATTCATAACAGTCTGTTGCAAGGGACTGGCGCTCGCGATCGCCGGGTGCGGCAAGCGAGATTTTATGTCTTGCGCCATACCTCCATGCCTGCGGTCTTACTAGAAGTCGGGTTTGTCACGGGTGCGGAAGATGCCCCAAGGCTGGCGAATGCCGCTTACCGGACTCAATTAGCTCAGTCGATCGCCCAGGGTATTCTACAATACCTGCAAAATCCCTAGTCCGACTCAAAATGGGAAATCTTTCTGAAAGATTCCCGAATTTTGGCTCCTGACTGCTGATTTCTAACCCATACACTTGAAGCAAATCAACCACCCGTGTCTAACTTTTTTGAGTCTGACCTGCGACCTTTGCATGACGATTGTCCAGGACAAAGCGATGGGTTTGTCCGTAATACTGGCTCTTCTGACTATTTATCCAGTTCCATTGCGGGTTCCCCCCCCTATCCCCCTGGGGCTAATGGCGACAACCAACGACCGAGAATTGGGGTTTTTGACAGTGGTCTGGGGGGCCTGACTGTCTTGCGAGAACTCTACCGCCAGCTTCCCCAGGAATCTATTCTGTATTTTGGGGATACCGCTCGTCTTCCTTATGGCACTCGCTCTCAAGCCGAAATTGTCCAATTTGTGCGCGAGATTCTCCACTGGATGATGACCGAAAATGTCAAAATGGTGATTATGGCCTGCAATACCAGTTCCGCTCTGGCCCTGGAAACGGTGCAAGCGGAGTTTCCAGTGCCGATGTTGGGCGTAATTTTACCGGGTGCAAGGGCGGCGGTGAGTCAAGGTCGCCGCATTGGGGTAATTGCGACCCCGGCAACGGCGGCGAGTAATGCATATCGGCGGGCGATTCAAGAAATGAATGCAGAGTCGCGGGTTTGGCAAGTGGGTTGTCCGGAGTTTGTCCCTTTAATTGAAGGGAATTTGATTAATGACCCTTACACGATGGAGGTGGCAAGGGAATATTTGGCTCCTCTACAAGAGCAGCAAATCGATACGTTGGTTTATGGCTGTACTCACTATCCCCTTTTAGCTCCAGTTTTCAAGAGTATTTTGCCGAGTTCGGTCCAGTTGGTGGATCCGGCTGTTCATGTGGTGGCAGCGGCGGCGCGGGAGTTGGAGATGTTAGGGTTGCGCGAGACTCGTCCGGCACTCCCCACTCGATTTACGGTGAGTGGTTGTGCTCAAGAGTTTGCTCAACGGGCGGTACATTTACTCGGATGTACTCCAGTGGTGTCCAAGGTGTGTTTACCTGTGTTAGAAGGTCAGCCTTTGCCGGTGGAACCTTGAGCAACGGGCGGTTTCAAATTGCTCTGAGCGTTAAGGCGACCTTTTGCCCGATGGAGATTGGGTTTGGGTCGCTTTTGTTGATCAATTTTGGGGTTCTAGTTTCCCGGTTCGGGTGTCTCGGTGTGGCGATCGCCCCAGGGCCGGTTATCTTAAGGGGAGTCGAAAGCGATCGCCACTCCGTTTGAATGCGATCGCTCTGCTACCGACATAGTTCTCCTGCATCTGAATCCCGCAGGAACACCGCTTCAGGGTCTTGAACTTGACCCTTTCGCGTGTCGCCCTGCCAAACTCAACAGCAAATAAATGGTTAACAAATAACCTGTTGCCAGAACCGGAATAATCAAAGGCATATCAGTGTAAGTCATAGTACGGCCAGAAATGAAAGCGTGGGAGTCGTCAACGAAAATAGGTATATGAATTCTGTCAGCACTTTCAAGCAGAATTTGCTTCAAAATACTGGCAAGGGCCTTTTATGACCCATATAGTCGCTCGGTGAAAACCCCGGTCTTAATCTTGAGGACCTATAGAGCATTTCCCGCACCCCTCCAGTTACAGCCGTAACTTTCAAAGCTGGAAATACATCCCTGCCACAAGATCTCTATCGTTTGAGGTTTTCGATGGATCCCAAGGATCCCGAGCCAACGAAACAGTGTGAATGGGAGTGGTGAATGCCAAACCCAATACCATCGGTCTTGTGGAGACCGAGAAAAACCCACTCTAGGTTTTTCGGGGTTCTGGCTACTCCTTGCTTTCCCAAAGCAACAGCCTGCTAGGGAGCGAACGAAACACAAGAAGCGATCATCAAAGAAAATCCAGACTGAAAGCCACCCGTCTGGGGTTTACTGAACGTAACCCACTCTGGGTTTTTTTCTCATCCAATTATCTAATCTACATTCCAAGGGCCAAGCGACCTAGGAGAAGTTCTGATTTTTCGATCAGTCACCTAGCTAACAATCTGTTACTTGAGCACTATCCTCGGAGGCAAACCATATCAGGTAGCGTTGCTACGCTTATGGATGGAATCTTTAAATTCTTACTTTCTACCCTAACACAAGCGGGTTAAGTTTTCCAGGGTTTTTGCCACTTTATTTAACAATTCTTTAAAAAGAGGCTAAGACATCGGTCCGATGAGCTTTTCAGGATATTTTTACAAGAAAAGTGTCGGATTGGGAGAGGCTTCGCTTAGAATATATGTAAAATTTCGTAACTTTACGTCTGAGTCGGCCTATCCATGACCTCAACCACCTCCCTATTTTCCCCGGTTGAAGCAGACCTGCGGTTGTTAACCGAGAACCTGAAACAGCTAGTTGGTGCCCGTCACCCCATTTTGTTCGCTGCGGCGGAGTACCTTTTTGGGGCCAAGGGAAAACGGATGAGGCCAGCAATCGTGCTGTTGCTCTCGCGGGCCTTGGCACCCGATGGAGAGATCCCCCCTCGTCATCGACGATTAGCAGAAATCACGGAAATGATCCACACTGCCAGCTTAGTCCATGACGATGTAGTGGACGAGTCGGAACTCCGCCGAGGAGTGCCGACGGTTCATAGTCGATTTGGCAATCGTGTGGCGGTGTTAGCTGGGGATTTCCTGTTTGCTCAATCGAGCTGGTATTTAGCCAATTTAGATAACCTAGAAGTGGTCAAATTACTCTCGGAAGTGATTATGAATCTAGCCGAGGGAGAGATTCAGCAAGGGCTGAATCGATTTGACAGCAGCTTAGGAATTGAAGCTTACCTAGAAAAAAGCTACTATAAAACCGCCTCCTTAATTGCCAACAGTTCTAAAGCGGCGGGTATATTAAGTGAGGTAGATGAAGAGTTAGCGGAAAACTTCTATCAATATGGACGCCAGATTGGTCTAGCGTTTCAAATTGTGGATGATATCTTAGACTTCACGGGTTCAACAGATGTTTTAGGAAAAAATGCGGGTTCGGACCTCAGCAGCGGCAATCTGACGGCACCGACGTTATATGCGTTGGAAGAGAAACCCTATTTAGAGGTTTTAATTGAGCGGGAGTTTGCCGAAGAGGAGGATTTAGCCGAAGCGATCGCCTTGATTAAAGACTCTAATGGCATCCCTCGCGCTAGGGAATTGGCTGCTTTCCATGCTCAGGATGCAGTCAAGCACTTAGAGGGGCTGCCCCCAGGGGAATGTCATCAAGCCTTGGTAAAGTTGGCGGATTATGTCCTGAGTCGCTTGTATTAGCCATGAGCGTTCAGCCGGTGGGATGGAGCCACGGGTAGCTGAATTGCACCGAAGATGAACCGTTAATGGTCCGTTGAAGGTGTTGAGGGTTCCGAGGGCGATCGCCGTCGAGGGATCTAGTCTTCCCCAGATGCGATCGCGCTTAACCCTTGTTCTGGAAATGGCGATCGCCATTCAAGTGGCTCATTAAGTTGCTAAATTGCCCTCCGCCATTTCGGGACCTCTGCTGCTGCCGTGGCACCGAGACCCAGGAATACTGAAGGAGGGAGTTGGCCTGCCCAAGGACCCAAGCACTTGACCCCATGAACCGGGAGTGTTTTGGTCGAATCTTTCCATCGCATTGATCGAAAGATTCCCCCGACAACCCATTGAACAAAGCGGTTGCTCAGTTAACAGAGTGCTAAACAAAAAAAACCCGACCGAGGTCAAAACCGATCGCCCTCACCATCCCGGTGAGGCAGACTCACCCTTTGCCCTCTAGCTATTTCTTGAGACTGTTCAGGGGAGAGGTCCTCCAAAAGGGCTAACCTGACCAAACCGGGACTCCCCCCCGGATCGGACTTAGGCAATATCCGGCGGGACCGGGCGAGATTTCAGCGGGTGGGGCTTGGCGTGCAGATGTTGTTGTAACTGAGCCTGAATCAAGGTTTGAAGGTCCTGACGACGGACCTCCGTCCCGGCGGAAACATCTCCTGACTTTTCAAAAAAAACCACACTATCGAGGGTATCAATTGCCACCATCTGAAATAAAATATGAATCACCGGGACCGGCACAGCGACTGCTTGTGAATCTTTGGGAGCATAAGCACCATTGCTGGCGTCCTTAACTGAAGGAAAAGCATAAATTACCTGTTTCTCAAGATCCGGTTGAGCGCGATTGCGTAACGCCGTCACCATCCACCGTTGATTAAGAGTTTGCAGGATATAATACTGGGAATGGCGCAATTGCAAAGCCAGTTGCTTCAACGCTGGCGCGATCGCCGCCACGATACCAGGAGTTTGACCATCTTGGGGTGCATTGTCAATCAGAAGCTGAACTTGTCGATCTAAATTCATTGTTAAATAGGTCGAGCTTTCTATCATCCATTTAAGTTTAGCTGTAGTCATCCCTAGCTGGACTAGGGGGTTGATACTTACAAAACCACCATGATGGGAAAAATCGAGGGGAGCGTGGAAGAAGATATTTTTCAACTTCTATTTACAGAACTCCAGCAAAATACCCGTTCTTCTGACCAAAAATGCCGGGAAGTCGCCGATCGCATTGCGGCAGAAGTGAACCGGATTTGCCAAGAAAGTCAAAGAATTAAAGCATCAGGAGAAGAAGAGAAATGGAGAGTGACCTTATCTCGACATCGCTTACAGCAATGTCTATTTTACTATAATTTTGGGGCGCGAGGGGGGAGAGTTGAATTACACAGTACCCTCAGTGCGATGGTTTATCGCTACATCACGCCGCCTCAAATCCAGTCGAGTTATCAAGCTCGGTTGAACTTGATTGAAGATTTTCTGCAAGGATTTTATGTGGAATCCTTAAATGCGTTTCGACGAGAAGCGCAACTGGAGGGGACCTTTTCCCCAACCACCTTGTTAGAACTGTCGGAATATATGGCATTCACCGAACGGTATGCTAAACGGCGGATTCCGCTATCGGGAGGGCGATCGCAACAACTGCTGATTTTGCGAGCCCAAACCTTTTCCCAACAGCAACCGCCAGAAACCACCGTGGATATGGAACAGGCTGCCGAAGGGTCCTCCCTAGACTCAGACCAAACCTGGAATGACTCCTCGGTGCAGCAAGTGCGAAATGCAATGGTCGATCGCGATCTAGAACCTGCTGATGATTCCTTGCGCGAAACCGTCATCAAAGAAGTGCTGGCTTACCTGCAAGAGAGAGGACAAAACGACTGTGCGGACTATTTTATCTTGCGATTGCAAGATTTACCCACCAATGAAATCGAAGAAATTTTAGGCGTGACTCCCAGACAGCGGGATTACTTACAGCAGCGCTTTAAATATCATTTGATTCGATTTGCCCTCTCTCACCGCTGGGAACTGGTCCATGAATGGTTAGAAGCCGATTTAGAGCGAAACTTAGGGTTAACCCCGGAACGGTGGCAACAATTTCAAGACAGCCTAGAAGCGCCCCAACGCAAATTACTCCAATTAAAGCAACAAGGCGCAAAGGATTCAGACATTGCCAAAGACTTAGAATGTACCGTGAACCAAGTGCAGAAACGGTGGTTTAGACTACTAGAAGCCGCATGGCATCTTCGCAATGAACGCGATTCCGGAAATAATGCATCTACAGATGAATAGGGGGGTAAGACATGGATAGGGACGAGCAAGTTTTTCACAACCTTGCCAACTCAGAGGCTGTTCAAGAGCGGATTCTCGGCTGGCTGTTCCAACTCTCTCAACCAGACCCGATGCCGCAAATGGAAGAGCTAACCAGTCCGGAAACACCTCCGGGACCCGACTTAGACAACCGTTTAGCTCAGAATAACTTAGACCCTCTCGATTCTGAATCATTGGAATCAATCGAGCGATCGCCCTCCATCGAGGGTGAATCAGAAGCCGAGTTTACCGAACTGGACGAGGGAGTGAGTCTCAAAGGAGAGCGACCCATTAAACCAGGAGAGATACCTGCCGTGCAAGACCGTTTTTACACACTTGTGAAACGCCGACTGGAAACTGAAATTCAACATCATCCCCCCCTGTTTCCCTGGGAAAATGAACTGTTGGATTACGAACCTGACTATTTAGATTTTCCGGAAGAGAAAAAAGTTCCTGCCTTCGATTGGTTGACCCAGTTGCCTTTGTTGAGTTTACCAGTCACTCTCCCGGCGACTGTTCTCACCCAACTTTTAGAAGAATGCCGAGTTTTGATCCAATCTTCCTTGCAAGATGGCGCTAAATTAGTCCGTGCCGTAGAAGGATTATTTCCCGATCGCCGTCCTCAACTGCACCAATTAGCAGGATGGGCCCTAGCGATGTCTCCGACCCGGGGTTCCAGTGCAGAGGCGCTCAATCCCCTAGTCAGTGGAACCGTTGATTTTCCCCCCACCTACGAAGGGGCCAGTACGGATCAGCAAATGGTCCTCTGCTTACTGGCGGCCCGAGAAATTATGGGGACCCTGACCTTAAGCGTCAGTGCCTCGGGAGGGCCTGTCGAACGACAATGGCTCACCAGTGCCGGAATGTTGAGCATTCGCGTGGAATCGGTCGGGAAACCGAATCATGACCCCTCTAAACCCACTCAATCCCTGGGATGTCTGCGAGTTCGGGGTGAACTCCCCTCCGGTGGGACCTTGCAACTCCGTGGCGGTGAGGCTCAATCTACCACCTCTCGTCCCAATGCCGGATGTTTGCACGTTGAACTGTTTGAACCCCAACCGGACTGCTCCTATTTATTAGAAGTCCGCTTCCATAACGAATACCATAACGCCCTGACCTTTGTGGTCCGTCTCTCCTAGTCGAACCAGCAACGAAGCCATTGATTCGCTCTATAGAGTAAATTAGGAAGGAAGAAAGACATCCTTTTGCTCTTTTATCCTTCATCACTATGTTTAACTCGTCAGGGATTCGGCATCTGTCCCTCATTCGCGTCTGGCGCAGGATCCAACAGCAAATCGAGGCGAGCAAACCTCCGACTCCGGAGGACTCGGTAATGCTGCGGGTGCTGGTGCAGGCCCTTGTAGTCGTCGGGATTATTGCAATGGATGTGGCGGCAGGGACGACGATGAGCCTTTGGGCAGTCCCCTTGAGCATTCTGGGAGGGACCTGGAGTTGGTATCGCCGCCGAGATCGCAATACTGCCGTTAAATTTTTGCTCGCCATTGGGATGCTGGTCGCTCTCGGTGCCTTTTTTGGGCGCTTAATTGAGGCACTCAACGATACCCGTGTAGTTCTGGCTGAACTGCTGATTCAAGTTCAGGTTCTCCATAGTTTTGACCTCCCCCGACGCTCGGATTTGGGCTATTCGATGGTGATCGGATTGATCCTGTTGGGGGTAGCGGGAACCGTCAGCCAAACCTTAGCCTTTGCCCCGTTATTATTAATCTTTTTGGCGATCTCCTTGCCGACGTTGGTCTTCGATTATCGATCGCGCCTAGGACTGAAACCGGAGAAACGTCTTACCGGACCCCGGAAAAAAAAGAAAATAAACTATGGACAACTAGGTTTTTACGGTTTCCTGTTTAGCCTGGTGCTGGCGATCGGACTGGTAATTTTTGCGGTGATGCCGCGCTTTCCCGGCTATCAATTACAGGCTTTTCCCGTCAGTTCTCCCATTGAAATTCCCGGAGATTTAGATGGCCGTCAAATTGTTAATCCGGGCTATGGCAACGGCGAAGGCGATGGCACCGGGGGGGACGGCACCGATGGACCCGGAGAGATTGATGATACCTTTTATTATGGGTTCAATAACCGGATGAACCAAAATCTCCGGGGCGAAATGAAACCCAAAGTCGTGATGCGGGTGCGATCGCAAGCGGAAGGATTTTGGCGCGTCTTGGCGTTTGACCGCTATACCGGGAAAGGCTGGGAAATCGGTCGCAATGAAGAGGCAACCACCCTGCGCCGTCCCACTTGGTCTTATCAATTTAGTGTTCCCATCGACCGGACTCGACTGGGGAGAACTCAGGAAATTGTTCAAAGCTATACAGCAGTTTCGGATTTACCGAATATTATTCCGGCCCTGTATGAGCCAGAATCGCTTTATTTTCCCACGGAACAGGTGACCTTCGATACGGAAGGTAGTCTGCGATCGCCCTTGGGTTTGGTGGAAGGACTAACTTACACCGTGATTTCAGAAGTCCCCTATCGCGATCGCACTGCCCTTTCTCAAGCCCCCACAACCTATTCAAAGGCGATTCGCAATCATTATCTGCAAGTCCCTCCCGAAATCAGCGATCGCGTTCGCCAACAGACGGAGGAAATTTTAGCAGGCGCACCCAACCCCTTAACCTCCCCCTACGAACAAGCCCTCTACCTAGCTCAATATCTCAAACAAAACTACACCATTCCCAACGACCCCTTTGGTCTGCCTTTTTTAGGACCCGAAGATGATTTGGTTGAGACGTTTCTGTTCCGGCAACAGGGGGGCTATCCTGACCACTTTTCCACCGTCTATACCGTGATGTTGCGTTCTATTGGGATTCCCTCCCGCTTAGTCGTGGGGTTTGCACCGGGCGAGTTTAATCCCTTTACGGGACTCTATGTGGTTCGCAATACTGACGCTTATGCCATGACGGAAGTGTATTTTCCCGACTATGGCTGGTTTGCCTTTGATCCGATTCCCGGTCATGAAATCATTCCCCCATCCATTCAAGAATATCAGCCCTTTAGCGTATTGCAGATGTTATGGCGGTGGGTTGCTGGGTGGCTGCCTTCTCCAGTGACGGGATTTCTGCACGCGGTGTTTTCTATCCTCGGCGGTTGGCTGGTGGGGAGCATTGTCTGGCTATTGCGGCTGTTTACCCGAGGCTGGTTGGGACTCTTTACCGGTGCCATCTTACTCACCGGTGTGGCATTTCTGGTTTGGTTAGCTTGGAGTGGCTTCCAACAATGGCGCTATCGTCGGTTGTTGGCAAAAATGCCCCCAGTGGAACGACTGTATCAGCAAATGCTGGATACTTTAGGACGCCAGGGATATCGCAAACATCCGGCGCAAACTCCGTTCGAGTATGCGCGAGAGTTGCACCAACATCAACCCCAGACTGACGCATCCGCAGTTGAGGAGATTTCTCACGCTTATGTGAGTTGGCGTTATGGGGGCAGTGAACCGAATCTTGCGCTTCTCCAGCAACGGTTAGAAGAGTTGAAAAGGCGATCGCAACTCCGACGAAAGTAGGAGGAGTTGGGTCAAGCAGAGTGAGGGCGAAAAAACGGGTTTTGTTTAACAGTAAACGGTGACGTCCTCACCACATTCATCGGCTAAATAACATAATGCTCGGAAGCGTAGCCCTACAAACTGCTCATAAAATGGGTTGAGTTTACACAGGGGCGGAATGTGAAATAAGACGCGACCACAGACTGTGATATCCCGTTCAAATGGACATTGGGCGGGAATGAGTTTACACAAGCTATGGGCCATTTGGCGATCGCGAATTTCTAGGCGATCGAGCCACTGCTTGAGTGGGCCTAATGGCTGGAAACATGGCCGGTGTGAACGATTTTGAACCCTAGGGCGATCGCTTTTTGGGGTGGGTTTTTCAGAAAGCTCTATCCAAGTGATACGAATTAGATGCTGTATGGTATAATCTAATACATTCATCTGGGTTCCTCTGTTGTTACGAGTGGGTGCTAAGTCAGCACTTGCATGGACATTACAGCCTCTTATCGGGTCAACCCGGATGGCTCTCAATCTAGTGACTGATCTGCAAGAGGTTGAGGTTTCCCAAGGGGCGGTCGGATTAGAACTTGAGGTCCTACTCTTTAGAACTCTTTAGATCTTCTCTAGTTTCTGTGAAAATGGGACGGACTCCTATCACCGGGATGAATAATCTCTATCACGGCAAATGAGCGATCGAGATCGCTCTGATTTTAGCTTTTTTGCCCTAGGCTAACTCCCCGGGCTAGTCTAAGTCGGTGAAAAGCCCTAAAAACTGAATCTCTCTCTACCCCAAAATCGCTTATTTTGGCGATAAAATTTTGTAATCGCCCTAAGTTTGACTCCAGTAGAACGCAGGTTTTGAGAATTCATTATAAATGTAGAGGCGAGCAAGGGAATCGCCTCTACATTTAGGGTCTGCTCTCCCTAAATGCGTCAGTCCTGTCCAGCAGCATAGAGGACCTCTATCGTGAGTTTTCCTGACTTGAATGCTCCACCAAGTAGGGAAGGGGTAAATCGGACCCATCTTGTCAAACTCATGTAGGGGAGATCGATAGAGAAATTCAGGTAACTTAATGTCTCTCCACAGGGTTATTTATATAGAAAAATATTTAGTTTTTGATTATACCTCTTGCAAAAATCCGGATTGATCCCCCCAACTCTTAAGAAGGGGGGCTTTTTAGAATTTTGCAAGAGGTTTATTTAAAATTTCCCAAATAATTTATAAAAATAGGTGACATTATCTATAGCATTCCTTGCCGGATTTGTACCTCACCCGATGTCCCCTCTCCCTTGAAGGGCCGTCAACGGTTGGGGGCCGCCGACGTCTTCCACAACGGCACCTCATGACTGCTATAGGTGTACAATCAAGATTTAGCCCAGAGTTTATTAGACCTCTTGCAAAAAAAAAGGATTGATCCCCCTTTCCCCCCCTGAGATCCCCCTCCCGTCCCCCGGAGATCCCCCTCCCGTCCCCCTT
>CAYUEH010000089.1:0-13001 GCA_964442465.1 uncultured Laspinema sp.
ACATTTGACGGCAGATTTTGGGCGAGTAAGTTCCAGGCGGGTTCCTCCATTGGGGTTTCTAAAACGATGTTTTGAGTGCCTTCCGGCTTGATTCGGGAGAATCCTAATGGTTTGGCGATTTGTTTGAGTTTCATGACTTGCATGAGTTGATTGACGGGTTTGGGAATCGGTCCGTAGCGATCGCGCCAATCCGCTTCGATTTCTGCCAGTTCTTTCTCCGAAGTTGCCAAGGCCACTGACCGATAAGCACTCATTTTTTGGTCCAAATCGACAATATAATCCCCTGGAATAAACGCCGTCAAGGTCAAGTCGATTTGCGTCTCTTCTACCGTGGGAATTTCTTGGCCGCGAATCTCTCGAATTGCTTCCTCTAACATTTCCATATAGAGGTCAAACCCGATCGCATCCAATTGTCCAGACTGTTCCGCCCCTAACAAATTACCCACGCCTCGGATTTCCATATCCCGCATGGCGAGTTGATATCCTGACCCCAATTGAGCAAACTCTTTAATCGCCCTTAATCGTTTGCGCGCTTCATCGGTTAATCGGCCACTTTTGGGGTAAAATAACCAAGCATGAGCTTGAATTCCCGACCGTCCCACTCGTCCTCGTAATTGATACAATTGGGCCAATCCAAAGCGGTGAGCATCTTCAATTAAAATCGTATTCACCCGAGGAATATCTAACCCCGATTCGATAATCGTGGTACAGACTAAAATATCCGCTTCACCCGAACTAAAAGCAATGGTAATTGCTTCTAATTCCGAGGGGTTCATTTGACCGTGAGCGATCGCCACTCGGGCACTCGGAACCATTTGTTGCAATGCCGCCCCCACTTCCTCAATGCCTTCCACCCGAGGCACCACATAAAACACCTGTCCCCCTCGGTCCAACTCTTGACGAATGGCCGATCGCGCCGTTTCTAAGTCATACGGGGCCAAATGCGTCTGAATTGGGCGACGAGAGGGCGGGGGTGTGGCAATCAAGCTCATTTCTCTCACACCGGATAACGACATATACAATGTTCGAGGAATAGGCGTTGCCGTTAACGTCAGCACATCCACTTGGGTTTTCAATGCCTTGATTTTTTCCTTCTGATTCACCCCAAACCGTTGTTCTTCATCCACCACTAACAGTCCCAAATCTCGGAACTGAATCGATTTACTCAGAACCGAGTGAGTTCCCACCACTAAATCCAATTCCCCTGTGGCAAGGCGGTTTTGGATATCTTGGCGTTCTGCTTGACTGCGGAACCGATTGAGTAATCCAATTTGAATCGGATAGGGGGCAAATCGTTCTTTAATGGTGTGATAATGTTGTTGGGTTAAAATTGTCGTGGGTGCCAACAATGCCACCTGTTTTCCGGCAGTAATTGCTTTAAAAATGGCCCGGATTGCCACTTCGGTTTTCCCAAATCCAACATCCCCACAGACTAAGCGGTCCATCGGGCGTTCACTCTCCATATCCCGCTTGACATCATGAGTTGCCTTCAACTGATCCGGGGTCGGTTGATAGGAAAAGGAATCTTCTAACTCTTGCTGCCAAGGCATATCCGGGGGATAGGCAAACCCTTGTTGATCCGATCGCTTGGCATATAAATTCAACAAATCCACCGCCAGTTTCTTCACCGCTTTGCGGACTTTATTGCGGGTGGTTTCCCAGGATTTGCTGGTGAGTTTATTCAGTTCTGGCCGTTTCCCGCCAGTGGTCCGGAAGCGGGAGAGGGATTCCAGTTGGTCTACCGGAACTCGCAGCAGTCCATCGCTATATTTAACAACTAAATATTCCCGGTTTTGGAGTTTTTCGAGTTTGATAAATTGGCCGATCCCATGATGGCGATGGACGACAAAATCCCCTTGACGCAGTTTATTGGGGTCTACCTGTTTAGAAGCGGCGCGCCGACGTTTACGGACGTAGGTGGGGGTGGCGAGGGTATGTTGTCCATAAAATTCGCGATCGGTGATAATCGCTATTCTAAAAGCGGACAAAATAAACCCTTCGAGTTCGGCAAGTCCACTATATTTCAAGGCAACGGGAATATGTTGGACTTGCAGTTTTTCGATCGCCCGATAGTCCCGAGGATTGGGAATAAATTGAGCGGGACAGTCATGTTCTTGCAACAGGGAGACCGATCGACTGGGTTGGGCGGAAATGAGAAAGACATTAAACCGGCGATCGCGTTCTTCTCGTAACAGTTCGGCAAGTTTGGCAAACTGGTGAGGTAACACCGGAACTGGCCGACTATCCAAGTCAAAGCTAATCTGCGGACCCTCGGTTTTGCGGTGAATCACCAATTCCGAGAGGGAAATCCGGTCAAAAGGTTCGGCAGTCGCCAGGGATTCCCTAAAGTTGCGGTGCACCCGAGACAGGGGAATGGGTTTTGAGGGGAGGGTTTGGAAATGTTCTTCGACTTGTTCCGCCCAGCGATCGCCATGTGCACTACAGCGATCGGGTTCATCAATGGCAACAATGGTATCCGGAGATAAATAGTCCAGCAACGAGGCCGGATGTTCAAAGGCCACCCCGAGAAACCGTTGCACTGAGGGGATTTCGGGGGAATTTTCCAGTCCTAAATTATCGGGGATCGGAGTGCCGGTCGTTCTCAATGCCTCGGGGAGATGGGCCTGAATCAGGGGACTGAAGGAGGTGGGAGTCAGGACCAGTTGCGGGATTTTATCTAGGGAACGTTGGGTGGAGGGGTCAAATTCGCGGATATTTTCCAGTTCGTCCCCAAACCAGTCTAAGCGGACCGGGAGTTCCGCAGAAACGGGAAAAATATCCACAATATCCCCCCGGCGACTCCATTCGCCTTCGGTTTCCACCAGGGCCACGCGCTCATATCCCATGCGCGCCAGTTGTTCATCCAGGGTTTTGGAGTTCCACTCGCTTTTGGCGGTGAGGGTGAGGCAGTAGGGTTTGAACTGATTTACCGGGGGTAAATGGGGTTGTAGCGCCTTTTCTGTGGTGACAATGGCGAGATTGTTTTCTCCCCGGACTAAATCGGCGAGGACTTGCATTTGACCCCAGGTGGTTTCTTCTTCTGGGTCAAAGAGTTCGTAGGGAGATGCTTCGGAGGTGGGGTAAAAATGCACCGTAGGCCACCCCATTGCTTCGAGTTGGGCGGCCCATCGCCCTGCTTCTTCCAGGGTGGCGGTGACGACCAATAAAGACTGGTCCCGTTTTTGGGCGATCGCCGAGAGGACCAATCCTTTTGGGAAGCGGGAGATGCCGTTGAGTTCGATGTGGTGATGCCGATCGAGTTTGGTGAGGAGTTCGGTCGCTAACGGCGATCGCCCCAGGGTGCGGATGATGGAAGAACAGGCCATGACTTGTTACAAATGCGAGAGCTTGGGTGGAAAAAAATCCCCGGATCTTTTTCTCTATTTATTTTAGAAGGCCAAGGACCAACTGTGCGATCGGCCTGGATAGGGATAGTTAGACCAAATTCGGTACTGATATGTCCTCAGATTTATTATGGCAGCCTGGGTAGGCAGGCTTTGTTAGTATAGCCCCACCCTTGAGGGTGCGGGTTAAAACAGACCTATCAATACCGGATGGGGAAAGTGGGGATCGCAATTTCTAGGGTCGGGATGATTCTGTTATTGCCGAGAAATGTTAACTTACATAAAATCTGGCACTAAATGCTGATGTTCACTGTGGCGATCGCACCCAATCACCAGGGCGATCGCCATATTCGCCGAAACCCGAGGCAAATTCCACATAACATGAATTCTTTTACCCTAGAAATTCTGATCATTTTACTCCTGATCCTCATCAACGGGATATTTGCCATGTCTGAAATTGCCCTCGTTTCGGCAAGGAAGGCCCGATTGCAACAATGGGCGAATCAGGGAGACCGTAAGGCCAGAGTCGCCTTAGAATTGGCAAATTCCCCCAATCGTTTCCTCTCCACGGTCCAAATTGGGATTACGTTAGTGGGGATCTTCGCTGGGGCCTTTGGTGGTGCCACCATTGCCGAGAACGTGGTGGTGCTCTTGGATCGTCTTCCCGTGATGGTGCCTTATAAAGGGGCCGTTGCCCTGTTAATTGTGGTGGTTAGCATTACTTACCTGTCTCTGATTCTCGGGGAACTGGTCCCCAAACGCCTCGCTTTAAACAATCCCGAACGAATTGCCACCCGGATTGCGATTCCTATGCGATTACTGGGGCGCATTGGTGCCCCGGTGGTTCATGTATTGAGTGCTTCTACGGATTTGGTGTTGCGATTTTTGAGAACTCAACCCTCTAATGAACCTCAAGTCATCGAAGAAGAAATTAAAATCTTACTCGAACAAGGCACGGAAACCGGTGCGTTTGAGGAAGAAGAGCAGGCGATGGTTGAGCGAGTTTTTCGCTTAGATGAACGGCGCGTGAGTTCATTAATGACCCCTCGACCGGATGTAATTTGGCTGAATTTAGATGATTCAATAGAAGAGAACCGACATAAGATTATTAGCAGTACCCACACCCGCTTTCCGGTCTGTCAAAATGTCCTAGATAATGTGTTAGGGGTGATTCAGATTAATGATTTATTAGCTCGTTCTCTGCTCTCCCAACCCATTGACCTCACCGCTGCTTTGCGTCAGCCTTTGTTTGTTCCTGAACATACGAAAGTCTTAAAAGTCTTAGAGTTATTCAAGCAAACCGGCACTCATATTGCTTTAGCCGTCGATGAATATGGGGTGCTTCAGGGATTGGTGACCTTGAATGATATTTTAGAGGCGATCGTTGGGGATATGCCCTCAGTCAATCAACCGGATGACTTGCAAATTGTCCAGCGCGAGGATGGGTCCTGGTTATTAGATGGAATGGTCTCGATTGAAAAATTCCGGGAAGTTTTTAATTTACAAGAGTTGCCCGGAGAACAACAAGGAAACTATCATACATTAGGAGGATTCGTCATCACCCATTTGGGACGAATTCCAATGGCTGCGGACCATTTTGAATGGGCAGGATTTCGCTTTGAAGTCATGGATATGGATGGAAATCGGGTCGATAAAATATTGGTAATGCCTTTGTTAACCAACTCTATGGATTCACCCCCCCTTATGCCCTAAGCCCTTCTCGAACAACAACAAAGCCAGCCGTAACATCAGGCGGTAATTAATCCCGCCCATACTCAGTTGATAACATCAGTTATATAGCCAGTCTTGCGTGCCGTTTGGCAATGGACGATGGCGGCCCGCAACCGTTGGTGGCCGGTGAACATACGAGGGGAAATCGGGTGAGGTGTCAATTTCATTTAGGGTCGTTATAAACCGGGTTTCTTGCTCCAATCAATTTGGCATAATTTACCAAAACCCTAAGCCTTAAACCCGGTTTATTGAGTTAGATAAACCAATCCAATCTTTTAATTCCAGCGATTTTTTACTTCAGCATTTTGATTAATAAACTCCACAATTGAATCGGCAATATAAGTGGCAAAAACTTGATTACCGACTTGATTGTAATGACAACAGCTATCAATATACACGATTTCATTGACAGGATCAAAAATTTCCGTTCCATTGAAAACTGGAATATTTTCAGCTTTTAACTTGTCCACCGTTTGTAATAAAATTGGATAGCCTTTCTGCACCCCAACTTCATAGGGATGATTATCAACAATGGCTATTTTTCGCTCATCCTCACTAAACGATCGCCCGGTGGGATAATACTGATTCGGTTGGATAAAATGAAAATACAGACTATTTTGATTCTCCAAAGATTCCTTCATCAACCGTGATGAATTTGCCCATAACTCTGCCATCCGGTTAAAGGCTGTATCTACATCCACCGCTTCCCGGGTATTTTCAATTCTTAGGATAAAATCTTGTTGGGGGTTTTGAGCTTTTTGACCTCTAATTCGCTCAAATCTCATCAAATTCTCTTGATAGTTCTTCGCCGCTGCCTGAGTAGACACGACGCGGAATAAATAAGTAGAAGCGAATTGGCTTTGTTGGAGTTTTTCTTGCCCAGTTCTTAACTGTTCTCGATTTTCTACGATGTTGGCGATCGCACTCAATTCATCCGGTCCTAAATTATTACTCGCCACATCCCGAAGCGGCAACAAATGCTGCACACTCGGCATGGAAAGCGCAATATTTTCCTGGTAATTCAGATTAGACAGGGCCACTTCATTAAATCCATCAATATTAATGACAAAATCAAATTCTTGCCCCAAAGATAAGATATAATTTAAAATCAGCAGTTGTTGCGGTTGCTTATATCCCCCCAAGGCAAAAGGCAGAATAATGATTTCTTTATTGGCTAACTCGGGAATTTTTTCTTTCAGGGTTTTAGCCAGCACTTGATTTTCGATTTCATACATCGAAAAGTTACTCGCCACCGAACCGCCAAACACACCAATAATCACTTGATTCGGGTTTTGGCGGATAAACGGATAATCATAATCAGCGGGAAACCCCAAATTATTAACGTTGAAAACCCGAGTAGAAAACTCCAGATTTAAAGGCAAATTGGGTTTGAGAACATATCCAAAAAAGGGATGAAGTCTTTCGAGGATGGTTTCATCGGTTGTGGTGGGATTAATCGGCAATCCCAACTGGGCGATCGCCTCATTCGTTTGGTCCTCGCTGCGGGTATAAAACAGTTGTTTATGTTGGCTCCAATATAAAGCAGCAGCCCCTAACTCAATAAAAATTGCCAAAAAACCCAAATTAATTAAAGCAATTTTAACAACTTCAGGCAATTTTTTTTGTAACTCAGTCCATCTTTTCATAAATTTATCAGCCCATCTCACTGAAGAATCGGATATAGCGGTTCCCACAGTTATTCGCTTACATTTTTTGAAGTAGGGTGGGCACTGCCCACCCGAATTACTGCCCACCCGAATTACTGCCCACCCGAATTACGGTGGGCAGTACCCACCCTACAATTACTCCGGCAATCCCCCACAGGCAACCGTTAAAACAAGGTGTAAATAAACGGGGCGATCGCCGATGCCTGAGTCAACACAATCACCCCACCCAATAACACCAACGTAATAATCAAAGGAGCCAACCAATATTTTTTACGCTCCCTTAAAAAATCCCATAAATCCTTAACAAAATCCCAAGTTGCTTCAAACATTAAAAAGGTCTCTCCATACTTTCTCGATTTCTCAGGGTGCTAGAAACCCGGTAACTCTCTAGCTTCGCATCCAACGCCCGTGCCATTGGGTCCTTTTTAAACAGCCAGCGCATAGCTAATCCCATCGGCATCAACAACAAATAGAAAATAATCCCTAAAATAATTCGGCTATTAATCGCCCCCAAAACCAGTCCAACCTTCATCCACCCGTGATAAACAGGTTCTAAAGTTTTCGGTGCCACTAACGCCCAAACCCACAACACTCCCGCCACAATCCAAGGCCAAATTGGCAGGGAATGAGCGCTAATCCAGGGAATCAATAACCCGAACAACGCCACAAAAATGGCTCCCGTAACCAGTCCAAATTCCCGCAATCCTTTTTTATCCAGCTTCGGAATCGTATGAGTCATAACAAAGGCATCAGCCATCAAAAATAACAGAACTTGTTCCCAAAATAGCCCGCGCAGGGCTCTGGTGAGCACCGTCGAACCACGGGCTTTGTCCGCAAATGCCCCACCCTTCAGGGTCTGACAACGGTAGGTTTTTGACGAGGTAACTTTTTCAAGTTTTGGTTGTTCATAGCCCTCCGGTGATGTCTTGGGGAGGGTTGGGTGGGGTCCGATCGGCCCTGAATTATAGGAAAGAGGTTTAATCCTTTACCTAATCAGGGTTTCATCCCTAATCCGGGTATCAAAAGTGGTGTTTTGCGAACTGGGTGGACCCCACCCTAACCCTCCCCTTGGCAAGGGGAGGGGACCGGAAGTAAAAAAACTACTCTTGTCAGCCCTTCAGGGTGAGGGCTAATTCCCCCCTAATCCAACTCAAATTCCTGTTTCCAAGACTCATCCTTTTTCCAAGGAATCTGCTCACTCTTCGGTAACAAGAAATTCTCAATCACCAAATAATCCATCTCGGTTCGCATAAAACAGCGATAGGCATCTTCTGGAGTACAAACAATCGGTTCACCGCGCACATTGAACGAGGTATTCACCAACACCCCACAGCCGGTTTTTGCTTCAAATTGACGGATTAACTCATAGTAACGAGGATTGGTTTCTTTGTGCACCGTTTGGATCCGGGCGGAATAATCCACATGAGTCACCGCCGGAATTTGCGATCGCGGCACATTCAGTTTCTCAATTCCAAATAATAACTCCTGTTCCGCCGTCATCGGAATCCGCAACCCCTCTTTTACCTCCGCCACCAACAGCATATAAGGACTCGCCGCCTCCATTTCAAAGTAATCGGAAACGCGCTCGCTCAACACCGAAGGGGCAAAGGGTCGAAATGACTCCCGATATTTAATTTTCAGGTTCATCACCGACTGCATTTTAGCACTGCGCGGGTCGCCAATAATCGATCGCCCCCCTAACGCCCTTGGACCAAATTCCATCCGTCCTTGGAACCATCCCACCACATTTTCATCGGCTAAAATGTCCCCTAATCGAGGCAGCAATTCCTGATCATCTAACCGATAATATTTCGCCTGAACTGTATCCAAATAGGACCGGATTTCCTCATCTCCAAACTTCGGCCCTAAATAAGAGCCTTTCATGCGATCGGCCACAGTCAAATTCTGCCCAGGCGAGTCTTCCACCTCCGGATTCACCACCCGAGGTTGTTCACCATACTGATACCAACCCGCCAAAGCTGCCCCTAATGCCCCTCCTGCATCTCCTGCTGCCGGTTGAATCCAAATTCCCTTAAAAGCGCTTTCCCGCAACAATCTACCATTGGCAACACAATTTAACGCCACCCCTCCCGCTAGACACAAATAATCCACATCCAACTCTTTATGCACCGTCTTCGCCAGACGCAATACCACCTCTTCCGTGACATATTGAATCGAACTCGCGATATCCATTTCTTTCTGAGTTAACTTCCCTTCCGGACGGCGAGGCGGTCCTCCAAATAACCCATCAAACTTGCGATTAGTCATAGTTAAACCCGTCGCATAGTTGAAATAATCCATGTTCAACCGGAACGTGCCATCATCTCTTAAATCCAGCAAATGATTCAGGATTTTATCAATATATTTGGGTTCGCCATAAGGCGCTAATCCCATCAATTTGTACTCCCCCGAATTTACCTTAAATCCGGTGTAGTAAGTAAACGCAGAATAGAGCAATCCGAGAGAATGGGGAAAATCAATTTCCCATTGCGGAATCAGTTGATTGCCATCCCCCAACCAAACCGAAGTGGTTGCCCATTCTCCCACCCCATCCAAACACATCACTGCCGCCCGTTGAAACGGACTCGGAAAAAAGGCACTCGCCGCATGAGATTGGTGATGTTCAGTAAATAAAAGCTGAGGCAATTGGGAGGTTTTGCATCCGGCCAACTTCGCCAATTCTTGTCTTAAAATAGTTTTTAAATAGAGTTTCTCTTTTAACCAAACTGGCATGGCAGCAATAAACGAACGAAACCCTTTTGGTGCATAAGACAAATAGGTTTCTAACAACCGCTCAAATTTAACCAGAGGTTTATCATAAAAGATAATTTGGTCTAAGTCATTCAGGGAGAGATTTGCCTCCCGAAGACAATAGGAAATCGCACTTTGAGGAAATCGAGCATCATGCTTTTTCCGCGAAAATCTTTCTTCCTGTGCCGCTGCAACAATATCACCCTCAATCACTAAAGCCGCCGCGCTATCGTGATAATAACCGGAAATTCCCAGAATTTTCATAGACAGTCTATTTGCCCTTTTTGAGAGATGAGATAAAAATTAGATCAAGTCAACCCGCACCCTAGCCTCGGCACTTCAATTCCCTGGTTTCTATCGGTTTATACCTTCGTCAGGGAATTATCGCCGCCAATTAAACCAAATGTCAAGAAGATTTTGCCAGAACGTATTTTGCTTGAACCGTTTCTCCTGCCAGAGTTGGGCAGTTTGTTGATTAATCTCAGACAGACTGGGCCAAATATGGGGTAAAGTGGCGATCGCCTCTACCTTCAAGTTATTTTGCATCCCTAAAGCAAAACTGTGAATCAGTTCCGCTGCTCCAGGTCCCAAAATATGAGTGCCCAAAATCTCTCCATTTCCTCGCACTAATACCTTACAAAAACCCGTGGTTTCTTGCTGCAATCGACCCCCAGCAATCCCTTTGAAATATTGCCTCAAAACCACCACATCATCATATCGACGTTTCGCTTGGGGTTCAGTCAGTCCCACTCGGGCAATTTCAGGATAGGTCTGGAAGGCCCAGGGAATCCCCCAATACTTCACCCGATGACGGGGGAAAAATAAGGCATTTTTGACCGCGATTTCAGCTTCATGTCGGGCTAGATTAACGAGGGGATAGCCACCCCCTAGGTTCCCACAGCCATAAATTTGCGGGTTGGTCGTTTGTAATTTAGCATTTAGTTGCACTCTTTGACCTAGGGGGGTCCGGTAGAATTCCACCCCCACGCTTTCTAAGTTTAATCCGTCAATATTGGATTGAAATCCACAGGCAATAAAAATTTCATCGCAGGCGATCGCCCGGTTTTCAGTCTGAACAATCTTTTTCCCTGGACTCGATTCCACCGCCATAACTGGGGTATCGGTCAAAACCAGAATCCCATCTGCTTCCAGTTGTGCCTGAATCAATTGCGCCGCTTCAGGGTCTTCTTTCGGCAAAATCTGGGGTGCAGCAGTAATCAGAGTCACGGCAATTCCCAACCGCACGAGGATTTGGGCCAGTTCAATGCCATTGGGGTCGCTGCCAATAATGGCAATCGTATTCGGCAGGGTTCCTTCGGTGAAGTGATGGAAGGTTTCCCGGGTGAGGTACTCCGTGGTGGCCAGTCCCGGAATGTCAGGAATCGCTGACCGAAAACTGGGGGCTAATAAATAATGGCGAGAAATTAGGCGTCTGGTATTGACATTTAGTGCAAGTTGTGGTAATGAAATAAACTCTCCCGCCTCTGCAATCACATCAATGCCGAGAGAGGCCAGAACTGCCGGGGACCGTTCCTCTCCCAGGGATGCCAGGGCCTGGGTTGACTGCTCTAGGGCTAGGGCCAGTTCCGGGAGGTCCTGGGGAAAGGGCGCACCCCAGAGAATCGAAGGGGAATCAAATAACTCTGCGGTTTGTAAAGGCCCTGTCCCTTCAGAGAATGGCGGGGCATTGACGGCCTGTTGAGGCGGTTGGACCAGGGCCACTCGCGCTTGCAGTTTGGCGGCTGCGATCGCCGCTTCTATTCCTGGGCGAGTGCCGCCAATCACCACTAAATCGTAATCCAAGCTCACGGTGTTTGATTCCCCAATCTAAGACAAAATATCGGTTAAGGCGGCAATCAGGCGCTGGTTTTCGTCCGGGAGACGCACCGCCACCCGAAAATAGGCGTCGCCGAGTTCGGGAAAACTGAGGCAGTCCCGGATCAGGATGCGGTGACGGGTGAGTAGGTCCTGTTGCAGTTGGGAACAGGAATGCTGCGATCGCACCAGTAAGAAATTCGCTGATGCAGGCAGGGGCTGCAATCCGGGGATTCTGGATAACCCGTCAAATAGTTGCGATCGCGCGGGGGGCAACCAGGCCCAGGTTTGTTCCTGAAAGGCCCTATCCTGGACCACGGCTTCTCCTGCGGCTGCGGCGAGGATATTGACCGGCCAGGGGTCGCGCCACTGTTGCCAGCGTTGGAGGCGATCGGGATGGGCGATCGCATAACCCAGGCGGAGTCCAGGCATAGAGTAAAACTTCGTCAGCGATCGCAGAATCACTAAATTGGGGTAATCCTGGATCACCGTTATCAAACTTTCCTGGTCCCCTGGGGGGAGAAAATCCATAAAGGCTTCATCCACCACCACCAGAGCAAAATGCTCCAGATAGGGCAGAATTTCGGTTTTTGAAAACAGTTGACCCGTGGGATTGTGCGGATTATTCAGCAACAGACCCCCTGGGGCTTCCTGCTGCTGCAATTTAGGAATGAGGCAGTCCAGTCCCGAGGGGGTTTTAGCCGTAGCTTCACCCACCCCCAGGAATCCCCCTTCCTCCTCTCCCAACAGGGGACAATCCACCACCGTTGCGCCAAAGGTTTGTAGACACCGACGGTAATCGCCAAAGGCGGGGGTTAACAGAAACGTAGTCGGCAGGGTCGAGAGTGAGTATCCTGCCCAGGTTAACAACTCTGCCGCCCCATTACCGGGCAGGATCCACTCGGGAGGAAGACTACAAGCCTGACCCAACTGCGATCGCAAGGAATAGTAGCTGGGGTCAGGGTAGTTTCGCAGTTCGCCCAAGTGACTGTGAATCGCCGCATTGACCGATGGGGGCGGCCCCAACGGACTGATGCTGGCCGAGAAATCGAGGATAGAGGAAGGGGGACAGCCTGCCAGAGTTGCGGCCCAGGCTAGATTCCCCCCATGCTTTGGCTGATTCAAAGGGCGATCGGGATGTGACTCCCTTATTTAGGAGCGACTTTTTCTTTAAAGAACTTACCAGCAGAGAAGGCAGGGACCTTGGTGGCTGGGATTTCCATTTTGTCGCCGGTTTTGGGGTTGCGACCTTCACGCGCCTTGCGTTCCCGAGCTTCAAACGAGCCAAATCCCACCAGGGTCACTTTATCCCCAGAGGAGACCGCTTCGATAATCGCATCGAGGGCGGCAGTCAGGACTGCATCCGCTTGTTTCTTGGTGACGTTAGCCTTCTCAGCTACAACATCGACGAGTTCACCTTTGTTCATTTTGTTACTCCGTACAGGTTGATATGAGCGAATCCAAGGGACCTAAATTGCCAGGGCAATTTACAAGGTCTCTTAGGTAGTTTAAGGGAGTCAGCCAAAATAAATCGCTGAAACTCCCACTGATTCGACTTTTCACTGCATTATTCTAAAGGGTGTCAACCCAATATGGATCGGTGAAACCTTTAATTTATATAGATTTGAGGATTTTTTTTTCATTTTCCCCCCGGGTCACACCAATGGATCCATCAAAAACTGGTCTTCAAAAG
>CAYUEH010000090.1:0-12998 GCA_964442465.1 uncultured Laspinema sp.
AACTGTCCGGGATGTAGCGCAGCTTGGTAGCGCGCCTGCTTTGGGAGCAGGATGTCGCAGGTTCAAATCCTGTCATCCCGATTGCATCTACTTCGTCAATAAAATCAACCAGGGGTTGAGAGTCTTCCTCAAGAGAGGGTCGATGTCGTACCCGGGGTGCGATCGCCCTCCAACGGCCAGAAAGAGGAGGATAGCTAAAACTACCCCTGGTTTTTTTGCGGCCATTTTGTCGCCACAGAGAAATAAAACGATCAGAATGAGTATCCCAAAGAGGATGATCGGAGATTGCTAGGCTGCTATAATAAACTCCTATTATCCAGGGCTAGATCCCTTAGGCTGCACCACCCTTGAAGGCAGCTAAACAGGGTTGAAGTTGGTATTTATGATAATTGGGCGATCGGCAAACGCGAAAACAAGTCTATGTGTTCAAGGGAGATTCGAGCAGGATCCCAGGAGAGAGGGCTACCGCAAATTTTAATCAATAACGGAACTCTTCAGGATTCACAATAGTCCTCGAAACTACCAATAGGGTTGCCCATAGAAACGCTACAGATAACAAACCGGATCCTTCCCCATTCTGTAATTAGGGGAAAATCTGTTGTAGATTGAGCCAGGAGCAACCGATCTTGCCAGCTTGATCATCCAAAACTTACCGATCGCTCGCAAAAACGGCGAAAGAACAAACCAAATCCCTCAAAAAAATTAACCTAAAACCAATAGAGGTTTGATGTGTTGAATCAAGTAAATAAACTCGGATCGCTATCAGGTGTCAAAATGAAATCATTAGTACGATGGAGTGCAACGCTCGGTTTAATGGGAAGCGTTCTTCTGGGGCAATTGCTAACCGGAATGAATCGGGCGATCGCATTGCCCGCCGAAGAAATCATGAAAAAGCTAGAATCCGTTCTAGTTTTTACGATTACGAATGCCGAAGGTACGCCCTTAATTGCATCGGTGACCAATGATGAACAAGAAGCTTCGATCGCCAGCTTCTTTATGAGTCAACAAGATGCCGAGCAGTTTGTTCAAAAAATCGAACAACAAAATCCCGAGTTAGCAGGCAACACCCAAGTTGTTCCCGTTTCTTTGGCTAAGGTTTATGAATTAGAACAAGCCAATGCCAATAATCCCGATCGCCTAGAATTTGCCTTCATTCCCGTTCAACAACAGGTACAATTTGCTGCGGAGGAACTTCAGCAGGAAGGTCAGGAAATTCCCGAATCCAATGGAATGCCTTTATTTAATGGCGTACCGCTCTTTTATGCCACGATTGGCCCCCAACAAGGCTATTTGACCATCGAACAAAATGGTCAGCAAATGATTCCCATCTTCTTTAATCGAGAACAGTTGGAATCCATGTTAACCCGGGTGCGGGAACAACAACCGGATTTAGCGCCCAGCATTGATGTTCGGGTCAGTAATCTGGATAAAGTCATCGAAGAGTTAGAAAATAATGATGACCCAGCGGTGACAAAAATTGTCCTGGTTCCTTCCTCGGAAACCTTACAATATATCCAGTCCAGACCCCAACCCCAACCGGCACAACCTTAACTCAGGCGGTTGCCCCCTTGACGAAAACACCCAGAACGATTGATGCTAGGGGAAACCATCGCAGATAAAGGACCAAACTATCCATGAGCCGTTCATCTGATCCTGCGGTTTCTGGGTTAGAACTGTGGCAGTGGCGTCAGGAAGCTCGCGCCGCTGCCATAGCCGCCAATGTGCCGGTGGAGGAGCTAGATTGGCTACTGCTATCGGTGAGCGATTTGGATAAATTAGCCCTGCGTCTGGACTCCTACAAAGGGCGAGGGCACATTCCCCTCAATCGCCCCTTGGCTCAACTCAAGGAACAGTGGCAACAACGAATTCAAAATCGAGTTCCAGTCCAATATCTCGCCGGGGTCACCCCCTGGCGAAATTTTTCTTTAGGGGTCAGTCCCGCAGTCCTGATCCCCCGCCCGGAAACCGAGTGGGCTATTGATTTAGCGCTGCGATCGGCCCAATCCGAGTCGCGTCCGCACCCGGAAACCCCTTTAACTGAGGGCGACTGGGCGGATTTGGGGACCGGCAGTGGGGCGATCGCCCTCGGTTTGGCGGAAGTCTTGCCAAACGTCACCCTTCATGCAGTGGACCGTTCAGAAGAGGCCCTGGCAATCGCCCAGGAGAATGCCTTAAATCTCGGATACGGCGATCGCATTCACTTTTATTGCGGGTCCTGGTTTGAACCCTTACATCCCTTCCAGGGACTCAACCGACTCCGAGGCATTGTCTCCAACCCCCCCTATATCCCCACCGCCCTGCTTGGGGAATTAGAACCGGAAGTTGCCCACCATGAACCGGCGATCGCCCTTGATGGCGGACCCGATGGATTAGACTGCATTCGCCATCTGATTGCCACTGCACCGACTTATTTATCTCCCGGTGGGATTTTGCTCTTGGAAATGATGGCGGGTCAGGCCCCTGCCGTCACCGAGTTACTCCAAGACCAAGGCAGTTATACCCAAATTGAGATATTCTCAGATTTAGCCGGGATTGAACGATTTGCCCGCGCTTATCGCAGTTAACATTGAGGGTCCTAAACGCCACGATGACAGCAGTTTCAGAACAAGTCTTGATTGAGGCGGCCCTGGCGGGCCAGGTGGTGAGTTTTCCCACGGATACAGTCCCCGCATTAGCGGTCCTGCCGAGTCGCGCTGAGTCTATCTTTGCCGTGAAACAACGCAGTCTAGATAAACCCTTAATTTTGATGGGGGCCACGGAAGCGGACCTCTGGCCTTTTGTCAAAACCACGGATCGGGAGTTGCACATTTGGCAAGGGGTAGCGAACCGACATTGGCCCGGTGCGTTAACATTGGTTTTACCGGCCTCTGCTGCGGTTCCCTCGGGGATGAATCCGGTTGACCCGAGTACCATCGGGATTCGAGTTCCCAATCAGGCGATCGCCCGCCGAATTTTGGCTCAAACGGGCCCTTTAGCCACAACGAGCGCCAATCTCAGTGGGGAACCCCCGTTGCAAACAATGGCAGAGATCGGTTTGCGCTTTCCCCAGGTGGTGACCCTGGAATGGGATCAGTCGGAACCGAAGGCGACGGCCAGTGGGGTCCCTTCTACTGTGGCCAAGTGGACCGGGCAAAGTTGGGACATTCTGCGTCAAGGTGTCATTCAGTTAGACTCAAACAGCGAGGATAGGGGAAGATGAGCGGGGATGCCATGTTTCTCCTAACCGCAATCAGCGTTCAGGAATTAGGTTGGAATTTCGGGCAAACTATGGACTGGATCTATTGGATCTCTGCAATCGGTGCCTTGGGGTTTGGGTTTGGGAGTGGATGGCTGATGCGATCGCGCTACCGCCCCGATCGGAGTACCCATTTCCCCTCAAGTCAAGGTAAAAATTCAGGAGACTCTAACCTAGCGACTCGCCTCAAACAAACTCAGTTGGATTATCTGCTGACTCGTCAAATGTGTCAGTTTAAAGCGGGTTTTTTGTCTCGGATTTCCCATGAATTGCGATCGCCTTTAAATAGTTTAATCGGCGTTCATCAATTAATTCTCAGCGATTTATGTGATAATCCAGCAGAAGAACGAGAGTTTTTGGTCCAGGCCAATAACTCAGTCCACAAGATGATTCAAATGCTCGATCGCATTATCGAAGTCTCTCGAATTGAGGAAGGTCGTAACCCCCTCAAAATGGAAATCCTGCATCTGGCTGATGTGTTTGAAGAAGTTCATTATTTAACTGAACTCCAAGCGGCTAACCGCAATATCTCGTTGCACATTTCCCAACCAGACCCCAAAATTTCCATTCGGGCGGACCAGCGATGTCTGACTCAGGTGCTGGTTACCTTTATTGATCTGGCGATTAACCCCGTTGGCAATGGCAGCATCGGCATTTCTGCAAAAGTTTCTCCCTTATCTGGATCAAGCCAATCAACCCAAGGTAAACCCCAGGGGGGTGAGGTGATTATCTCCATCGATCTTCCCCTCCCGCCTCATTGTTTTTCCGAACCCCTGGATTTCCTACAACTCCAACAGAACCGCAAGGAAAGTACCCCAGAAACTGAGGTAGATCTGTCTCCGGGTACGCTTTTGATGATGAATCAGAGCATTTTGGAACTGATGGGCGGCCATTTAGAAATCCTCGAAGCTCCTCCGGTGTCGGAGGAGCTTCGAGGAGTCGAGGGTTCAGAAATAACTAGGCTTCAATGCTCGCTTCCACGAGCACTTCGCGAGTCTTCAGTTCTTCCGTAAAGTTTTGGTGATTGTAGAGAACCATTGTCGTGGTTGAGTTTTCCTCGAACCCAATCCGCTCATAGAATCGTTGTTGATGAGTGGTCATCAGGTAAACTCGTTCAACTCGATGCATCCGGGGATGACTTAAAAGGGTTTCGACTAATTTGCGTCCCAATCCCACCCCTTGATATTCCGGGTGAATGATCACATCCCAAATCGTAGCTCGATAAATGCCGTCGGAGGTGGCGCGGGCTAACCCAATCAGGCGCTCTCCTTCCCAAACGGTAATCACAGGATCGCTGTTGGCGATCGCGATGGCTAAATCCTCAATTGTTCGCTCTCGCGCCCAAAAAGCGGTGAGTTCAAATAGCCGTTGAAGCTGTTGGATATCTACATCTTCTTTGCGATCGCGAAATTGAATGTGACTGCAATCCATCGTCGTTTTCCTACTCACTTGATGTCTAGGTTTATTGACAAATCGCCCTGGAAATTGAGTGCTTTATGGTCTTTAATCCTCTGTGGCTTACATTGACCCCAACTCGGGGTATTGATTGGGAGGTATAAGCTTTTGGGAATGAGCGGGTCGTATAGTTCCGCTCCTGCACTCGACAGAGGTTTCCTTGTTTTTAAGAAAGCTGAGAATAAATTTCCCACGGTGACAACAAGGACTCGCTGTTTTCTGTTACCCTAGGCAGTCGCGTTCTGAAATCGAAGCCCAAGGGTTTTACGGTTGATTCCTAAAATACGATAGTTTTTAATCCTATAACTATTCTTATAACATAACTGATAAATTGACTACGTTAATTCTAATTTTTTATATCATAATTTCTTGACATTTTGCCCCCAAAGCGGTAACAAATAGCCCCACAGTTTTCTGGGGTGGGGAACCCGTCTTGTTCAGGTCATATCGGGGCTTGCCCCAGTTAACGATTGAGATAGAGGTCTGCTACAGCAAAACCCGGGGGGGTTTAAACCCCCACCGGGTTTTGCTTGAAACCCATCGCTTACGACTGGTTTGCCAGCCAACGGGCCGCATCTTTCGCATGGTAGGTGAGAATCAGGTCCGCACCAGCCCGCTTGAAGCCAGTTAAAGTTTCTAGGACCACTCGTTCCTCATCAATCCAGCCATTTAGGGCCGCAGCTTTGACCATCGCATACTCCCCAGAGACGTTATAAGCGGCAACGGGCAGGTTACTCGCCTGTTTGACGCGCCAGATAATATCCATATAGGCGAGGGCCGGTTTGACCATCAGCATATCCGCCCCTTCCTGGATGTCCAGTTCAATTTCAGTCAGGGCCTCGCGACCGTTTGCCGGATCCATTTGATAGGTGCGCCGATCGCCAAATTGCGGAGAAGAATCGGCAGCATCTCGGAACGGGCCATAATAGGCGGAGGCATATTTCGCCGCATAAGACAGGATGGGAATATCTTCAAATCCCGCCCCATCTAATCCAGACCGAATCGCCTGCACAAAGCCATCCATCATCCCGGACGGGGCGATGATATCTGCACCGGCTTTTGCTTGGGCGATCGCCGTTTTCTTCAGCAACTCCAGGGTGGGATCGTTGAGCACTCGACCCATTAAGTCCCCCACTTCTAAATAGCCGCAATGTCCATGACTGGTGTACTCACACAGACAGGTATCCACGATTACCAGGAGTTCGGGAACCGCTGCTTTCACCGCAGCGGTTGCTTTCTGGACAATTCCGCAATCATGCCATGCGCCGGTTGCGTCTATATCTTTGTTCTCAGGAATCCCAAAAAGGATAATGGCGGGAATGCCCAAGTCATAGACTTCTTTAGCTTCTTCGACAATTTTATCCACCGAGAGTTGATAGACTCCGGGCATGGATGAGACTTCCTTGGCGACGGATTCCCCTGGGACGGCAAACAGGGGATAGATTAAGTCGCTGGTGGTGAGGAGATTTTCTCGCACCATTCGGCGGAGTTGGGGGTGCTGACGCAAACGGCGAGGGCGATGAGTTGGAAACATAGCTGAATTTAAAGAAGGAATACGCGACAGTTTTAAGACTTTAAGTCTAGAGTTATCTGGCGATCGCTGGCGCATTTAGTTATGTTTTGTAACATCTTGTTTCCTGGCGATCGGTGAGGGGTTGGGGGTGGGGTCCAGCCATGAGGGTCTCCGGTAATGGCTCAGGGAACTCCAAAAAATAAAATCTCCAAAACGTTCGTAGTGACGGCTCAACGGAGTAGCCCCATCACTGTAGGGGCTTCGATGCGCAGGCCCTAGGGGCGCAAGGCATCGAAGCCCCTACAGATAACTTCCTTTCAGTTGAACGTTTGGATGATTTATATTTTGCAATCCCCTCAGAAAAAAATAGCAGGACTTACGCACTGTTTAACATTAAACCCTAAAGAATGTAGAGGCGATTCGCGAATCGCCTCTACATTCTTTAGGGTCGATTCTCAAAATCTGCGTAAGTCCTGAATACAAAAAAAGGGCAGATGCGATCGCCGCATCTGCCCTTTTGTTAATCCCTTGTACTGGATTAAGCCATTTATGCTTCCACTGCCACGGGTTCTGCCGTTGCTGCCACTGCATAAATGCTGATTTTTTTACCACTCTTGCCCTTGCGTTCAAAAGTGACCACCCCATCAATCAGGGCAAACAACGTATCGTCACTGCCGCGCCCGACATTTTGTCCAGGGTGAAACTTGGTGCCGCGCTGACGGACTAGGATATTTCCGGCGCGGACGACTTGACCCCCATAGCGCTTGACGCCAAGACGCTGGGCATTAGAGTCACGTCCGTTGCGTGTACTACCCGTACCTTTCTTATGAGCCATAGTTCCTCTGTGTTAATTCAGTGATTTCAGGAGTAAATCTTGGGAAAGGGTAGCACCGGGAAGGGCTCAATGGGAGGGTCCGTTGTCCGGACTGCGCCATCGCTCAATGCCCCTCCAACTGACTCCTCGATTCCCTCTGTTCTTATTCTGCCTCAGTTGAGGGGGTAGATGAGGCTGGGGTGTTATTTTCAGCCGATGCTAACACCGCCCCATTCAAGCTGATCGAGTCGATCATCAGCCGAGTGATTTCTTGGCGATGTCCGCGTTTTTTGCGGGTTTTCTTTTTGGGTTTCATCTTATAGACGATCACCTTGCGACCCCGGTAATGCTGCATGACGGTCGCTTGGAGGGTCGCGCCTTCTACAAAGGGTTGACCGATATGAACCTGGTCGTCATGCTGAATCAGTAAGAGATTTTCCAGGGTAATGCTTTCTTCGGCATCTACGGGAAGTAACTCGATGTCGTAGAAACGACCGGGTTCTACTCGCAGTTGTTTGCCGCCGGTTTCGATAATTGCGTAAGTCATAGAATTCTGGTGGAGTGTGCCGTACAGGTAGCCGGTTGATCGGTCTATAGATGAGCGATCGCCCCAGCTTTTATCAGGGCTGAACCTGATCCGAGCTTAATATAGACAGCCAATCTTTTATCGTTGCACGATCGCCGATCGCCTGTCAATACATTGGCATGGGCAATGGATGCAACCGTTTGGAGGGTCGGGTTGAGTCCGGATTAAGCGGTTGCCTCAACCTCTTCTTCCTCCTCGACTTCCCGAACGGGTTGCTTGATGGTGAGATAGCGGATCACCTCTTCACTCAAGCGCATCGCGCGTTCTAAGGGGGCCACTTGGCTGCCATCACATTCATAGTTCATTTGAATGTAAATGCCATCGCGATGCTTGCCGATTTCATAGGCAAGGCGACGCTTACCCCGGTGTTGGGTCTCAACAGTGGTGACCCCATTCTCTTGTAATAAGCCTTGATATTTGGCGATCGCCGCATCGGTGAGTTCCTCGCCGAGGTCGGGACGCAGGATGTACATGGTTTCGTAAATATACTGCATTGAAGGAAATCTCCTTATGGACTAAATGGCTTCTTCGCTCTGGGCGCGAACCCCCGCAAATCGGGTCAAACTGGCTGTTCTTCGGCCATTGTTGTGAAGAAGCAAGGCATGACAAGGTTTAGGGAGTTTTTCCCTTTCGCCTTGATTTTACGCGCAATTTTTTATCTTATCATATCGGTTTCCGATTTCTGCACCCTTGCTCAAAAAAGTCCGGTGGCATTGATGGCATGGATAGCAGGCGATCGCCTGGAACAGTCCGGTGAGGGACAGACTTGGGGGTTGGATCACAGAAGTGCGTTCGCGTAGCGTCTGCACTCCGGTGCTGATTTCTATAGGGACTGGACCTGAGCACTCCGGGAACCGCTGGATCATCCCGCTCCCGAATTTGCTACTTCACTCTTGTAGTCACAACAACCCCAAGGGAGAGTGATAGTTTTTTTATTTAACAGGAGTGGAGTGATGAGATATTTTTTTTAGATGTGATGACAAAAGGAGATCTTTTTAACCCAAGGACAGGATACCATTTGGGGCGATGAAGAGGGTGCTAAAGAAGTGCTTAAGACTAATTCTAAAACTCCTAAGACTAGGGTCAGAAGAGCCAAACATCACACTACGACAGAGGGCATAAATCAACGTTATGGCACAGCGCTACGTCCGAATCCAAACCCCAGAGGGACGGATTTACTATGGATTACTTCAATTGAGTAGAGGCGTTCAGTTGCTTGATGCGCCTCCCTGGTTAAAGGGACAACCGACTGATCGCTTCCTAGAACCGGAAACGTACAGGATTCTCGCGCCTTGCGTTCCGTCAAAAATTGTCGCCGTCGGCAAAAATTATGCAGATCATGCCGCTGAGATGGGAACGCCAGTTCCTAGAGAACCCCTACTCTTTTTGAAACCCCCGACTGCGGTGATTGCCGATGGAGACGAAATCGCCTATCCGCCTCAGTCTGAGCGGGTCGATTATGAGGGAGAATTGGCCCTTGTGATTGGAGAACGATGCGTCGATTGTACGCCGGAGGAGGCAACGGGGAAAATTTGGGGATACACCATCGCCAATGATGTGACGGCGAGGGACTTACAGAAAAAAGATGGTCAATGGACCCGAGGCAAGGGATTTGATACCTTTTGTCCCCTGGGACCTTGGATTGTCCGAGAAGTCAGTCCGGGAGCGGGTTTACAGACTTTTGTGAATGACGCCCCTGAACCTGTGCAATCGAGCATCATTGATAATATGGTGTTTCCCCCGGATGTTTTGGTTTCCTATATTTCTCAAGTGATGACCCTACTTCCCGGAGATGTAGTCTTGACGGGAACCCCGGAAGGGATAGGGCCATTGCAAGTGGGCGATCGCGTCCGGGTCGAAATCGAAGGCATCGGCAGCTTAGAAAATACCGTCAGGCAACGCCTGACCCCATTGGATCCATAGTCAGTCTTCGGCTGCTTAAATTGCTGTACCAGCAGCCACTGGCTGCTGGTTAGTTCTAACGAACCTGCATATGCACCGCTTCAGAAATCGTCGGAATTTCCGCATAGCGCCCCAACAAGGACTGCACCACCGAGTAACCCACCGCTGCGATCGTTCCCAAAAACAGCATATTAAACAGGGTCTGCTCCAGCAAGAGAGGGACCGAACCTGAATTCTTGAGCAGTTGCACCACAAAACCCGTGATGGATAACAGAATATCCAGCAAAATCGCCTGCATGGTATTAAACCGAATAAAGCGACTGATATTGTCGTTTCTAACCACGGCCAACAACAGGACAAAAAAGATAATCAGTCCGGCAAATGGAATGCCATAGTACAGGCTCATTAGGGGTTGTAGAGGGAGAAAGAAGATGGAGAGAAAGGGAAAATCTGTGAACAAATACATCCCAAATTGCACCCCCACAATCAGGGGTAGTAGGTAGGGCAAACTTGCAAAAATGCGATCGGGGACTGAGGTAGAACTGTTCCAACTCATCGATTAAATCTCCTGCGTATCAATGATTCATACTTAAATGGCCTCTAAGCTCAGGATAACGTAGGCAGAGGATTTGAGCGTTGAGATTTTAGAGTTGGGATCGCCTGTGCCTTGATAACAATATAACAATACCGACTCCAGTCGCCGCATCTGGGGGCTGATGAACAGAGAAACGGGAGGGCGATCGCACCCTCCCGTTCCTAAATTTTACCCCGCACCATTGGTCCTAGAGTTCCAATGCAGGACTTACAGATCAACCCCGGATGCTGTAGGGTTGATTCGCGAATCAACCCTACATGGGTTCAGACTTACTTCTGAATCGAATGGATCCAAACATTACCATCCGGACCGCAAACCCGGTCCATATAGCTGTAGGGATAAATCAACCGGCGTCCTTCCAAATGGCTGTAACCCGTCAGCGCATCTCCCCAAGGGTCTTGCACAATATACCCTTGCCGGTTATAGCCCATAATCGTGATAATATGCCCCGTTGCCGTAAAGTATCCGGCAATCACCACCGGACGGCGATTAATCAGCTCATTCTTCACATCGGACCAGGTACTGGTGGTGCTAAACCAATGCTTGAACCCATAGGCGCGGACCATCGCCGAAAGAACACTGTGATCCGTTTGGGACCCGACTCCAGCATAGTTGAAACACCATTGCAGCAGTTCATCCTCCAACTGACCCCCCCGCTGGGACCGGATGCCATAGTAATGAAACACCATCGCGATCGAGGTGACATTGCAGGTAGACCAAGAGTAGCGAGGATTATCCCGTTGGGAAAAATACGGCACATTCAGTTCAATTTGATTTGGAACTGGATCAAAGGTGCGACCCCCACGTTGCATCAGCAGATGTCCCGGAAACAGAAAACCCGTATTCCCAAACCCGGGAAACTCTTCCGTTAACGACGCCTTCAAATGTCCCGATTCGATCGCATAACTCGCCACTCCATACACCCGTCCCAAAGGTAACGTCACCTTATCCGTCCCACTCAACCGCGCCGCATCCACGGGTTGTTTCTTAAACACCGTCGTTTGCCGAATCGTCGCCGTCAACGCATCAGAATCATAAGATACCACCTGATTCCGATTCTTAATTTGAACGTGCTGCCAATACACATACCCCACATTCCCAAAACCGGGAATCGATTCACTCAAAGTCACCCGGAAATGTCCCTTTGTACAGGCATATCCCGTAATTCCCAGGGTTTTACCCAGCAGCAACTCGGCTTTTTGCGCCTCAGAGAGATTCGCCGAATCCACAGGTTGCGCCTTAATTAAGGTCCGGTGGGTAACCAACATTTGGGCAGGAGTTCCAGAAATTTGGACATCCTCAATATTAAAGTTGAAGACTTTACTGCCCTTGCTGAGTTGCACATGGCCTTCATAAAAATAGCCAAACTCACCAATCGGTTGAATCGGACTATCTAGGGTGACCTTGAGATGACCATCTAACAATCCATAGCGGCTAACTTGAACCGTCATCCCTGCCTTAACTAACACTTTTTGTTGGTTGTTCAGACTGGCCGAATCCACTGGGGAAACCTTAAAAAAGGTGTCCTGCTGAATTTTTAAAGTTAACGCTTCTCCAACCGTTGCCGGATCGGTGGTGACGGTAATATTAATCACGTCAGACCCAATCAATTGACCCCGAGTATCGGTTCCTTTGAGGCGTAACCACCGCGCACCCGCGCCACTAAATCCGTTGTTGAGATTCACTTGCCAAGTTCCTGCACTGGGATTTAATTGCACTGGCAAGGAAAATTTATCTTCGGCAGATAAGGTAACAGTGGTAATTTTTTGGGGGTCATAAGTGCCTTTGAGAATCACAGGTTTTTCGACTAAAACTTCCGTCGGACCTTGATAGCTGAGGCCAAACCCGGTGCTAATAGGCTGATTGCCTCGATTTAATTGAACAAAATCGGGGAAAAGATAGCCGGTATTGCCAAATCTAGGCAGGTTTTCGGTCAGGGAAATTTTTAAATGTCCCGCTTCCATTGCATAGCTGGCTACGCCATAAATCTCACCAGATTTGAGGGAATAGAGTTCTTCCGGGGGAAGTTGGCTAGAGTCAATGGGTTGTTTTTTGAAGGGATTGGTTTGGAGAATGGTGAGGGTAATGGCGTTGGGGTCGTAGTCGATCGCCTTGCCATCTTTTTTGAGGGTAACATGGGGATGATAAAGATAGCCTCGGTTACCAAATCCGGGGATTTCTTCAGAGAGGGAGACGAGAAAATGGCTAGAAACGCAAGCATGGCCCGTGATTAAAAAGGTTTGACCCCCTTGTAGTTCGGCTTGTTGGCGATCGCTCAGTTGGGAGGAGTCTTCCGGTTTGGCTTTGATTTTGGTGGTTTCCAGAATAGTTAGCAACCCAAAACCGGGCGGGGGTTCGACGGAGTTACCGCTGTTGAAGGTACAGTTAACCAGGTTGGAAAGGAGTTCGATGTGTTTTGCATAAAAGTAGCCCGTTTCACCTACTGGGGCGATTCCTTGGGCTAATTGGACTCGGAAATGACCGGCGCTCAATTCATAGCTTTTAATTTCAATGGTTTCTCCTGCTTTGACCGCTACCTTTTCGGTGTCAGTTAAGGTAGAAGATGATGCAGTGGACACTTTTAAAAAAGTGTCATGGAGAATTTTAAAAGTAAAGGAATTGCCTAAACTCATCGGTTCTGCTCACAGTAATATCAACAGGAGGAAGACTTCCTGCCTACCCCATAAGACCCTGTTACTTGTGAGCTAAGATTCTATCCGGAATAATCTTTTTTCCTCAGTGATCTGGATGAATTTAGGGGATTAATTGTTAGATTCATAAAAAAACCGCTCTTGTTGGGGGACCAGAAACCGGGTTTTTGCCTAAATTTGCTGCAATTTGCCAAAAGTTAATGAAAAAACCCGGTTTCTAACCTGAACTCAGGGACCAGAAACCGGG
>CAYUEH010000091.1:0-10343 GCA_964442465.1 uncultured Laspinema sp.
TTGGCAAATCCAGCTAATTGGGATACGTTATTTAATCGCGTATCAATAATGCGTTTTACCCCTGCTTTTTTCAGGGATATAAAAAATGTTTCTGCACTTTTTTGGGTAAAGCCAATGGTAAATAAATTAATACTATTGTTCATCATTCTCCGTCGTTTTTTCGATATAGGCAATTTGGTCGCCTTGCAATTGATAGGCTGTCTTTAAACAGTCCTCTCGGGTAGGCAAGTCGTTATTGGGCTCTGAAAATAAAGAAAGTTGGATGGGTTTATTTTTGGGATTGTTCTGGTATTCGCTTAATCCCTGTTTAACCAGCATTCTTTCTTCTAAGTCATGATGCGGTTCCAATTGGCCGGTTTTTAAAATGTGGTTAATTTCAAGATGATGCTGTCGCAGATGTTGACAGACTAAGATGGCGCGATGGCAAGTCAGGGGGTCTTGTTCGGCACACATCAGGGAAATTTTATGGGTGTTTAACCCGGTGAGAATTCGATTCAGTCCAGCTTGAAAGTCTGGGGTGGCTGCAATTTTTTCATAAAGGGCTTTTCCCTCAATATAACAGTCCGGATTGTTAGGTCTTGCCCCTAATTCTTTACCTAAAAAGACATATTTAATGCCTGCTCGTTCTAGGGATTCTTTTAAGAGTGTGCGGTTAAAGTGGGGTAAGTATCGGCTGTAGGGATGGGAACGAACATCCGCTAAGGCATCGATTTGATGCTGTTGCAGGAGGTGGATAAATGTGTCTATGTCGTGATTAGAATGGCCGATGGTGAATAATTTCATCCAGATGACTCCTAGGATTAATGAGGTCAGAAAGGGTTGATTCTTCTCATGTTTTCTTTGGGGCTTTGAGTTGAGACTCGATGACGGTCTTTAATTAATTTTAGATGTAAATTGTAGCGCATAACTATTCATGTTGTCAAGCTCCTCTAACTTCCCAAAATCAAAGGGACAGAAACCCGATCTGCTGTAGGGTCAGGGTCCGAATGATTTAGACAGGGAAATCGCTATCATAGGGGGGATTTCAGGGGTTCTGCTGGGGTTATTTTAAGGGTAACTCGATCGCAAATTCAGTACCCACGCCTTCCGTGGAATAAAAGCGCAAAGTTCCTTGATGATTTTCGGTGATAATTTGATAGCTAGTTGACAATCCCATCCCGGTTCCTTTTCCGATCGCCTTGGTGGTAAAGAAGGGATTAAATAGCTTGTCTTGCACCGATGCGTTCATGCCAATCCCATTGTCTTGAATCACAATAGAGACCCGATTTTCGAGTAAAATTTGGGTCTTTAAGGTAATACAGCCTACATAATCAGATAGGGATTCAGGGCTCAAACGGTTTCGCCGTTCTTCAATTGCCTCGATCGCATTCATTAACAGATTCATAAACACCTGATTCAGCAGACTGCTATAACATTCCACCAGGGGTAATTTGCCATAGTCTTTAATGACCTGAATCTCGGGAACTCTGCCATGACCCTTTAAGCGATTATGTAAAATCATTAAGGTACTGTCAATGTTTTCATGGATATCTACGGCTTTAACCGCTGCTTCATCTAACCGGGAGAATGTCCGCAGAGACTGGACAATATCGCGAATTCGGGCCGCCCCATTTTTCATAGACTGGATAATTTTAGGGAAATCACTGATGAGAAAATCCAATTCAATTTCTTCGGTGAATTCCGTAATCTCATCCGGGGGATTGGGATAGGAATTTTGGTAAAGCTGAATCAGATATAACAAATGCTCTGTGTAGTCAGAGGTGTGAGCCAAGTTGCCATAAATAAAACTCACGGGGTTATTAATTTCATGGGCGACTCCAGCCACTAACTGACCGAGACTGGACATTTTTTCGGCTTGAATTAACTGGACTTGAGTATCTTGCAGTTCGCGATAGGCTTGTTGGAGTTCTTGGCTTTTGGCTTGAGAATCTTGGTACAGTTGGGCTTGATAGATGGCGATCGCTACCTGAGTGCCAATACTCTGTAACAGTTCCAGTTCATCATCCTGCCAGGGCCGATCGCTGGCGATTCTCCCCATTTCAAACCCACCCATTCGCACTCCAGATGTATGGATCGGTAAAATCAAATAGGTTCCCAATCCGGCTTGTTCACACCAGGCTTTTAACGGTTCATCACTAGAATTAGCCACCTGATCTAACCGATATATTTTCCCTTGCACCATCTGCTCAAAGAGTAGCGGGAAATTATCCATTGGATAGTAACCTAGCCAACTGGCTAGTTGGGGATTTTTCTGTTCTTTAACGACTTCTAAGCTGTGAGGTTCGGTGTCTGGGTGATACCAAACAAAGGTACAGAGATCGATCTCAATTTCAGCAAAAATTGCATTCACCGCATTCTGCAAAATGGTATCAAGGTCGAGAGAATTGCGAATTTCTGTACTGATATGATTTAAGAGTTGGGTGCGCTTGAGCAAGGCTTGCAGCCGCACTTCGGCTTGTTTGCGATCGGTAATATCCCGAATGATTGAGAATACATCCTCTCCACAGAGTGCAAACCGAGCTTCGTAGTTTCGCACGCCATCGGGCATCACCAGATCGTATTCAAATAACTGCATCTGCTGAGTCCTTAATGTTTCTTCAATCAACTGTCCGGTTGGTTCTGCAAGAAACTCTGGCAAAATTTCATATAATTTTCTGCCGAGAAATTGCTCTGGGGGTAGTAACATGAAGACCTGTGCCGAGCATTTATAATCGACAAAGACTTGATCCCGGTTATAGCGCAACATCATATCCGGAATAGCTTCTAGCAGGGCACGAGTTTGCGCTTCACTGTCTTGTAAGGCTTTTTCTGCGGCTTTTCGTTCCGTAATATCCGCAATAATTGACCAAATATATTGTCCCCCATCGGACCCCTGAATTCTTAATCCAATCAATTCTACCGGAACCCGATGTCCTCGCTTATGAATATACTCTTTCTGATAAGGACCATATCGGCCAGTCGTTTGCAGCAAGTTTAATTGAATTGCCTCCGCTTCATTATACTCTTCAGGGGTTAAATCCCAGTAACTTAACTGATTTAATTCTGCCAGAGTATAGCCGGTGAGATGAGAAGCAGCGGCATTGGCTTCGATAAATTGGCCCTGCATATCATTCAAAATAATCCCCAAGGGACAGAGTTCAAAGAGCGATCGCAGCTTTTCCTCACTGGTTCGCAAGGCGGCTTCGGCTTGGATGCGATCTGTGATATCCTCAAAGATAGCCACAATCCCCATCACCTGCCCGGTGCGATCGTGGAGTGGAATCTTTGTGCTTTCCACCCAATGGTTACTGCCATCAGGGTTCTGCACGGTTTCGATGAACTTGAGTCGGGGGCGATCGCTCATCATCACCTGGCGATCGCTCTGGATGTCAGAGTCGGCTTCTTCTGAACTCCAACACAAATCATAGTCTGTTTTGCCCACAAACTCCTTTGGACTCCCCCCCTGAAAGGCATTGGCAAAGGCTTGATTACACCCTAACACCACACTGTGACGATCTTTCCAGACGACGGACTGCGGCAAGGCATCTAGGATTGTTCTTAACAATTCCCGGGATTGATAGAGTTCATTTTCCGTTTGCGCGCGTTCGGTAATATCCATTGTCGTCCCAAACATCCGCACCACTTGATTCCCCCTACACTCCAGTTCAGCCCGGACATTGACATATCTCACTTCTCCATCGGGACGGAGAATGCGAATATCGAAGTTTTGAGGAATCCCTTCATGAGCTTGCATGACTCGCGCTTGTAAGAAGGCGCGATCGTCGGGATGAATTTGTTGGAGATGTTCGCTAAAGCTCGGTTCTTCCTGGTCTAGCGTCATCCCAAATATCCGAAAAACCTCGTCAGACCACGTGAGCTTTTGAGTGGTTACATCAATCGACCAGTTGCCCAAATGAGCGACTTGTTGGGCTTTCTGGAATTGTTGGGTCAGGTCAAATAGGGCGAGTTCATTCGCTTTGCGATCGGTCACATCACTATGAATTCCGATAAACCGCACCGGGTTGCCTTCGTCATCCCACTCCACGATTTTACCAATTGCTAAATTCCATTTATATGAACCATCTTTACAGCGAACTCGATGTTCATTTTTATAAATTTCTGTTTCCCCTTTGATATGTTTTTCTACTTCTTGATCCATTTGATCCCGATCTTCTGGATGGACTCGATTTTCCCATAACAGGTCCCGATCAACGATTTCATCAGCATCATAGCCCAGAAATTTCTTCCACTGATTGTTAGAAAAAACCATCTCATGGGTCTGCATATTATATTCCCATGTCCCGGTTCCCGTCGTATCCAGAGCCAATTGTAACCGAATATGACTTTCCCTTACGGCAATTTCGGACTGTTTTTGATCGTGAATATATCGGGCAATTCCTAAACAGGCAATCACTTGTCCTCGATCGTCAAGCAATGCTGATACATTCGTAGAATGCCAGTAATAGTGACCATTTTTATGCAAGACTCGATATTCAAGTCCCCGGACTTTTTCCTCTTGCAGCGATCGCTCGAACGCATCTATACAAATTGGGAGATCTTCTGGATGAACAATCAGCACAAACGAATGATCTAACAAATCGGAATCTATATTATATCCCATGATGGATTCAAAGGTCGGACTGACATAACTAAAAGTCCCCTCACGATCAATGATAAATACCATATCGTTAAGATTGTCAATCAGGTTCCGAAACTTACTTTCGCTCATTTTCAGGGCTTTTTCCCGCGCTTTTAGCTCGGTAATATCCCGAACATAGCCATACCAGGTGATGCTGCCATCTGGTTCTGCCTGGGGGGTGGAGTGGGCGAGGACCCATCTCACATGATCATTGCCATGACAAACTCGATACTCACAATACCACGGGGTAAGCTGCTTGCCAGACTCCAGAATCGTCTGGGTCACTCGCGGCAGGTCCTCGGGATGGACGGATTCAAAAACTGGGGCAGAATCCTCACGCACGGCTTCCGGCGCGACACCATAAATATCTCTTAACCCGTCACTGGCATAAGGGAAATAAGACTGACCATCGGGAAGGAGGCGAAACTGATAGATCACCCCAGGAAGATGACGGGTCAGTTCTTGAAAGCGATACTCTTCTTCACTTTTTTGGGTCTTTGTCCGGTGAGGTTCGGAGGAAGAAGGGGTGATTTCCTGATTGGGGGTGAGGTGTGGAACTGGGTCTTGTGTGGGTTTGCTTTCGGTAACCTCTCGAAAAATTAACAGATGACAATCACCCCAAAAATTCGCTTTGGCAACATATTCCACCTCTCGCACTTCCCGATCTGGGCGAATGAGGCGAACTCGATCGCAGATTTGACCTTGTGCTAACCAGTTGTGCCAAGATTGGTCGAAGTCAAACCCCGGGTTGGTAAAATCTCTGAGGGTACATCCCATGAGGTCTTGAGGCAGTAACCCCAATAAGTCACAAGCGGCAGGGTTGGCATCCAAGTAGTACCCCCGGTCATCGATGATGAGCATAGCATCTAAGGCGGCGGCAAAGAGGGCTTGGAAAGGTTGATTATCTTGGGGGAAAAATGGGTGAACGGACCCCGAATCTACGGGTTGGCGATCGCAGGCAGGGGGCTGGTGAAACTCAAGTTGACGGGGTAAAATCATGGCATTATAGTTCTAAAAATTATAAATAAGGATTAACAAGGCTTGATGTTAAACGTCCCACGACTAAAAGCGTAGGGCTGTTCAAATTATACCCACAAGCAGAAGACTCAGAACTCAGAATGGACAGATCCTCTTGACAAAAGAGATCGCCTCTGAATATTCTTACTCCTACACCGGTCACGGCCTGGACTGTGAAATCTGTGGTTTTCTATCGCTTCTACTCAACCCTGACCCCAAAAATTGTGAAACCCGATACCTTTGAACGGATTGTCTTGTGTGATTTTGATGGGACCATTACCACGGAAGATACTTTCGTGAAGATGATGCAGGAGTTCACTCCCACACTGGCGCAAGAACTGCTGCCGGAAATATATGCCTTGCGCTTAACCCTGCGCGATGGCGTGCGACAAACCCTCGAATCGATTCCCACGGCCCAATATCCAGAGATTTTGGCCTTTATGGAGGGGGAACCGATTCGACCGGGGTTTGTGGAGTTTCTGGATTTTTTGGAAACCCAAGGGGTGCCGATCGCCATTGTTTCTGGCGGGTTGCGAGGGATGGTAGAAACGGTGTTAGGCCCTTTGAAACACCGGGTTTTGGCGATTCATGCCATAGAAGTGGATCTCGGTGCCGAGTATCTGCGGGTGCATTCCGACTTTGAAGCGGGCACGGAATTGGTCAATAAAGTGGCGGTGATGAGGCGGTATTCAGCCAAGGAAACTGTGGCGATCGGGGATTCGGTGACGGATTTGAATGTGGGGATGGAAGCGGGGGTGGTGTTTGCGCGCGATCGCCTTGCCACCTATCTCGCCGAACGTCAAAAACCCTATTTGCAGTGGCATGATTTTTTTGACCTGCGAGACCGTCTCGATCGCCGGTGGAATTCGGTCTAAATTCAACCTGAAAGGAGTCTCAATCATAAAGCGTGACCGTTGTGAGAAAATAGCACAAGAGTCACGCTTTATTTTTACCAGTATTCTTCAATTGTAACAACGAGATTTACTTGCTCTACGTTTGGTTTCTTCGTGCCAGTAGGCGGTGAGAATTTTAGGGTCCGGAGGACCAATCAGACAGACGACTCGCAGACCCCGGAGAACATCAATGAACTTGGCATAAGGGGTTCTTTCCAAGCTGCGATCGTTCAGGGTATAAACCAACGCGCCTCGGCTGAAAGTCTTTTTGCCATAAGTTAACGCCACGGTAATCATGGCATTACTGATAGCCCGTTGCTGCTGTCTGCGTTCTAAATGATTGAGGTCTTTGCGGCGATGGACCGCACCCAATAAACCGATCGCTTCGGTATTGGAATCGCCTTCAATCATAGCGGTGAGCTTTCTGTTCGCATCCATTTGTACCACTCCTGGGAATAATTTACTTCAGACCAGTCGAAAAACAGATTCAGTTTCATGCACATAAAAAAATGAGTGTAACGAGGATTGAACGGGAGTTCCCCGGTTCAATCAGAACAATTGAGGGAAAACTAGATTTAGATTCGGGCCATTTTTAACCCGCGATCAGGTCAAGGAGACCTTAAAGCGTTCCCAAAATTCTGGTGAAACAAGCGGCGATCGCAAGGGGGTAGATGCCAATTTTTTGAGTTAAGAAAAGTTCACCAGCAACTTTTTCCTAAAATCATCCCTATCCCAAGAATGCCCGGGAGTTCCAACCCAATCGCAAATTAAGTCAGAATTCGTTGCAATTCTTAAAAAACCTGACCTTTATTTACAATCAAACCGGAGAGGGTAACTGTCTTTAAATTGACAAACTGCTCTCAAGAGTCAACGGACCCTGAGCGATTTCCCTTGTTGGTTATGCTTTTAATCATAAGCACCCCTACGGTGACTCCCTCTTTTACTAGGGACGGTTTGTTAATCGTCATAGACGCAAGGGGATGTTAAGAGGTTGCCACCCGGGGATTCCAACCCCCAGTTGTGACGACAAAGCCCTGGGGGGTCAAGGAACAGCAGGCGATCGCCGTTTGATTATGCCATTTTCAGAACTGGTTGCGATCGCCCTCGTTCAGGGGCATCCCATCCGCCTCAAGGTTTTGGGGCCTTATACGGAATTCGGTTGCTCTAGGTCTGTAAAAACCCGCAGGCTGAAGCCCGGAGGCTATACGGACGAAGCGGTGCCGGAGCGGGCTAAAAGCGAAAACCGACTTTTACCAACCGGATTTGGTATTATACGGAATTTCGCAAGACTGATAAGTCTATAAAAACGAGCCGCGTCAAGCGGTATTTGTAGGGGCGCAAGCATTGCGCCCCTACAATCCGTTTTTATAGACCTTTAAATACCGTATGGAGGATTAGACTGTTCCAGCCAAAAATAAACCTCCCCCAAAACTAAGGGGAGGCTAGGGAAATCAAAGATTAAAGACTGGAACGTTTAACCGCCCTTTTACACCCGGATTTCAGCCGTTAAGCGGCATGATAGGGAGAGGTCAACAGGTCTAAATGCTTGGTTAACAAGCTCAGGAATAGGCCGACATCGGTCACCACCCCGGTGGATTCAACAGAACCGCGATCGCTGAGTTTGGTGACCACGGCTGGATTAATATCCACACAGACCATCTTCACCCCAGCAGGCGTCATGTTGCCGACCCCAATCGAGTGCAACATGGTGGATAACATCAAAATCATCTCTGCCCCTTCCAGCAGCTTCGCATACTCTTCCTGGGCTTTAATTAAATCCATTTGAGTATCCGGCAAGGGTCCATCATCTCGGATGGAACCAGCTAGGGCAAAGGGTACATTGTGCTTCACACATTCATAAAATATCCCGCTTTGGAGCGCACCTTGTTCCACCGCTTTAGCAATACTGCCATAGCGGCGAATGGTGTTAATGGTTTTCAGGTGATGCCGATGTCCGCCCCGGACGGCGACGCCGCGCTTCATGTCCACCCCGAGGGAAGTTCCCATGAACGCTTGTTCCATATCGTGAACGGCGATCGCATTGCCACCGAGCAACCCTTGGATATACCCTTCCCGAATCAACCGGGTCAGGTGTTCCCCACCGCCGGTATGAATCACCACGGGTCCTGCCGTCACCACCACCTTACCGCCGCGATCGCGAATTTGCCGCAATTCCCAGGCGACTTGTTCCACCACCAATTCCACCCGGCGCTCGCTGGAAACTCCGGAAGACATAAAGCTGAATTCCTGGTTGTTGCGTTGTTCCCGCCCTCCCGTCTTCCGGACGGTGCGGATTCCAGCCACATCCACCACCACCGACTCACCCAGTTCCAAATCGCGCAGGAGCTTGCAGCGAGCCACTGGCCCTTGGGGGGTTTCGATAACGGCGATCGCGCCATCCATGCGATGATTCAGTATCCGAACCCATTCCCCCTTGATCCGCACTTCCGTGGGATAAATCGTGGTGACATAGAAATCATCTGGAGCCACCCCATTTTGGAGCACAGGTTCGAGTTTGGCATCCCGCTCATCTTGGGGTAAGTCTACGGCACCCAGGTCAATCAACTGGGCTAAAATCTCTTCCATCACGCCATGAGAAGGCGCTGAGACTTTCACCTCTGCCGTGGAGGTGCTCTGCCGTTGCTCTCCCAAGTTAAAATTCAGGACTTGGAAACTGCCGCCACCTTCGACGATGGTATCCAGGGCTCGGTTGATTAATCCTGTATCCAGGAGATGTCCTTCTAAACGAATCGTCCGACTTTCCACGGGTTCGTTGGCATGGACATCCGCCATCACAGGTTCGGTGGTTCGCAGGGTCAGACATTTGGCTGCACCACCGGCTTTGAGGAATTCGCTGAGGGTGGTTTCAAATACCTCAAATCCGACCGCTTTGAGCCGTTGTTTCAGGTCATCGCTGACCTTGTTCATGATTACTTTGTCCTCAACATTGACCGCATTGCAGGCAAAGTTTACGGCGTCTGCTTCTCCAATGGCAATCCGTTTTTCTGGGGGAACGCGCATTTCGATGATGCGGTTGGAGTAGAAGTCAAAAGCGGGAGGATAATACAGTAAGTAGCCGCGATTGAGGGGACAGAAGCAGGTATCTAGGTGATAGAACCGTTCATCGGCTAATTGCAACGAGATGACTTCGATATCTAACCACTTGGCAATATAGGAGTGGGAGTCGAGTTCAGAACGGAAACCGTATCCTGCCCACAGCCAGCGTCCTTCGCGATCGAGCAGTGCATCTCCGGCGCCTTCAAAGGGTAAATCTTTGGGGAGTTCGTAGACGGTGTACCCTTGGGCTTCAAACCACTGTTTGAAATAGGGTTCTTCCCCTTGACGTTCTTTGTGGAAGAAGCGACTGAGGACGACTTTTTTGCCCAGAACTAATCCGGCGTTGGCGGTAAAGACCATATCGGGCCAACCGGGTTGGGGATCGACGAGTTCGACTAGGGCGTGATCTTTGATGATGTGGAAGAGTTTGTGCCACTGCTCTGTGGCGCGATCGCGAGAAGATTTGTGGATGTTGCCCTCCATCCAGGGATTAATCACATAATCCACGTCGTAGTGGTTGGGGGGACACATCAGGATACGAGTCTCAGAATTCATAATTTGCGCTATATTCGGTAAGTAATGTTACAGTTTTGGGATTCAGTGATTTCTGTAGCAGCAAGACAAAACCCCTCCTTTTCTACATAAAAAGGAGGTTTTTTCAGAACGAATTCGTCTGAGCTATGTCATAACAGCCAATTCTTTATCTTATCACAGGATAGTAATAAGTTTTTTAGGTAAAAAAAATAGTCCCTTTTAAC
>CAYUEH010000091.1:10443-12986 GCA_964442465.1 uncultured Laspinema sp.
AGTCTTTTCTGAACGGGTTGTTCTTCTAAGGGAGAACGGCGAAACCCGGGTGCAATTGAAGGCTGGAGAGAAAGGGAGCAAGGGCGATCGCACCCTCGGTCTAGGCCGGGACAGCCACCGCACCAATCCTCTGTGAATGGCGGATTGAGTTGAGAAAAAAAAACCCCCCTAGCCGAAGCTAGAGGGTTCGTCAATCAGGGTGCATCTATATTATTTAATTCTAGTGATGGGGGGGTTATCCGGAAAATATTGCAAGTTTTTTTGAGGGAGGTCCGTTGTCCCCTGAAGGGAAGGCGATCGCCAGAAAACTGGATTGACTATTCTGCGAAAAAAACCAGCAAAAAACCAGCGATTGCCCTTGATCCGTCGTTTTTTCTCAGCCTTTTACAGGGAAAAATCTCACCCGGGATTGGACGACTCGGAGGGAAAAAAAATCCCCTAGCTTCTAGCCAGGGGGACTCTCAATCAGGGTGCATCCAATTCGTTATTTCCAGCCCGGAGAGTAGGCATCCGGGAAAGGGTGAAAAATAGACATCGCCTATCCTGCTGTGGGTCAACAATCACCCCTTCCCGGAGTGAGCCCGATGCCGGTTTTTGAGGGAGGCGATCGCATTGCGCCTAGAGATTTCACCGATGTACCCCCCTTGACAGCACCTCCGGATTGGGGTATCTTGTGTCTTTAGCGTGCATTCTCATCAGTACAATAGTACAATTATCAAACTGTCGCGATCTCCATCGCGATGAGTGCCTACATCTACACCCGCAGGTTACGGACTGGGTAACCCTCCTGCGCGGATGGCACAGGGAAGACATTGAGGCATCTACAAACAACCGAGGGGATTTAGCTCACGTCAGAGGGCAATAATCTCTTGGTTTTGATTTTCTTCTCTCTGGAGAGAAAATTTTTCGAGGAATCTTGGCACAAGTTTGATGCGGAGTAGGATCTTTCAGGCTGGTCCTATATCTCCAAATCGAATTTAGTGTAGACAGACTCATTCCAAGCACCATGACAAGTCTGGAGTTCGAGTACCCAAGACTGAGATAGAAAACGATCGAGGCGAGTTCCCGAATGCATCGATAGATGTGGGCGCGATTACCGTGGGGTGGCATTTGCACAAATAGGTTGAGAGTTGGGCCAGAATTTATCAAGCCAATGCTGATGATTCCGTTGATTGTGCAAAATCTGAATGCGATCGGCCAGAGTGACGATGGATTAATCGATCCATCGGTGATCTCGATGCTGTTGGCAGGGTTACAGGCGATCGGCGATCGCCATTTCAAAACCCAATACCCCACCGGCTGGGTAGCTGGCTTCGGCAGGCTTTGTCCCTATAGCCCCACCCTGAAGGGCTCTGTTGGCGAATCAAGAAAGAGACCTCTCCCCAAACCCCTCCCCACCTCTCCCCGGCCCTCTCCTACAAGGAGAGGGAGAATAAGGAACTTTTTTGATTGCCGGAGGGGCTTTCCGGCTCCCCCTGACCTCGTAGGGAAGGGGGTTGGGGGGTTAGGTCTCCCGATCGCCAACAGAATCCTGAAGGGCGTGGGTTTTTACAGACTGTCTCCATTCCGGATCCAGGTGCAATTGAGCCGAATAGATCTCTCAGTTGCACCCTGGCTTCCTCCTAGTCTTTGGACTAGGGGGAGTTTTCTGCGTTTTCCGCCGCCTCAACCCGGACCACTGGGGCCAACTCAATCTTTTCCCCTTGCTCTTTATTTACCCAAAAATACCCCGATGAAGCCTCGACCCACTGGCAGTCGCCGAAGTGAGTGGAGGTTTAATCGCGCTATTTTTGTCCATTTCCCCTGCATAAAATTACGGAGTGCTGTGCCGGATCCAGCGACAAAGCCAACACAGAATTACGCATTTTTTTCCTTTAAAAAGGAAAAATTGAGGAGGATCATAATTTTTTTCGAGGACCAGAAAAATTGTTTTTTTTCATTGAAGGTCCCCATTTATCCCCAGACTGAAACTGCTTAAAAAACAAGGGTTTCAGGCCATAATCGGGGTGAAATCTAACGAAGCTCGATTTTCCTGAAACCCCGGAAATTTTGGTGTAAGTAACAGTGGTTTTTGGGGTCTGGGCATCGGGATTTATTCCCCGTTCATGTTTACGAAATATTATCGGCCCTACCGTCAGTATTCAAGAGTTTTAGGGATTACCATCAACAGGAAGAAATATGTCTGCAAATAACGCCCACATCAAACGCTTGTTGGCAACGAAACAATGTCAAGGTGGGGACCTCCGAGATGCCCACTTAACTCGGCTTAATCTCAGTGGCGCTGACTTGAGTGGTGCTAAGTTGATGTTTGCCAACCTCAACGGCACCAATCTGAGTAATGCTAACCTAAGTGGTGCTGAACTCAGTTTTGCAAATTTCGTGGCCGCTGACCTGATTAGTAGCGACTTGAGTGGGGTTGATGCTAAAGGCGTCAACTTCCTCGATGCCAAGCTCAATCACGCCCAACTCGGCGGTGCCGATTTAGTCTTTGCCAATTTAGTCAATACCAACCTCGAAGAAGCCAACCTCAGTGGGGCTTCTCT
>CAYUEH010000092.1:0-4433 GCA_964442465.1 uncultured Laspinema sp.
TACTACGAACGAAGAGAACGCCTGAAGGCGTTACTACGAACGAAAAGAACGACTGAAGTCGTTACTACGAACTTTGACAAGAGAACGCCTGAAGGCGTTACTACGAACTGGGGGGATTTGATGGTTTATGCTTTATCCGTCCCGGTTTTGGCCGGAATTGGGTTGGGAAGGTTAACATAGCTAAATCAAAATTCAGTCTAAAGGGTTAGTAGTTGTGGAGACTTGGGCGCGCGATCGCACGAAATTTATCGTTGAACCCATTGCCAAGGGGATGGCAAAACTGGGCATTTCTGCCAATACGATTACACTGTTGAGTTTGTTGTTGAATATTTTGGCGGCAGGGGTGATTGCCAATGATCAACCGTTGTGGGGGGGATTGTTAATGGGATCGATCGCGATGCCTCTGGATGCGATCGATGGGACTGTCGCCCGATTACTCAATCAACAGAATGCGTTTGGGGCGTTTTTTGATTCGGTATTGGACCGATTTTCCGAAGGGGCCATCTTAATTGGCATCACAATTTTATTGATCCACCGGCAAGAGTACCCGTCGATTCCGATTTGTCTGTTGGCTCTGTTGGGGTCACAGATGGTCAGTTATACTCGTGCTCGGGCGGAAGGATTGAAGATTGAGTGCAAGGTGGGATGGTTTCCCCGACTGCCTCGGGTGATTGTGTTGGCGGGGGGGTTAATTTTGGATCAGTTGTTGGTGGCGTTGTCGGTCCTGGCGATCGCCAGTTTATTGACCAGTTTACAGCGGATTATTCATGTTTATCGGGTCACCCATCCGGTGGAGGACTCATCGAAAATGGGGGTTTCATAAGATTTCCGGAAACCCAACCGACAGATCTACAGATCTGTCGGTTTGTTAATTTCCTAAATAGTTTTAACCCGGGATTGATTCGGGAGTTTCCCACTCCCGGAGGGGACCGAAATTTTCGAGTTTGCGGGTGGCAACTTGGGCGGCAAATCTGGCAGCATGACCACTGGGTTCTCCGGTTAATCGAGAATATAAATAACCGGCGATGTAGGTATCTCCGCAGCCGGTTGGATCGACGGAGGTAGTGGGTGCAAAGGCGGGAATTTGCTCCAGAGTCCCGGATTGATAAACCCAAGATCCTTGAGAACCAGCGGTGATTAAGACTTCTCGAACTCCCCACTGATTCAGGGCGATCGCAGCGGGTTCGATGGCGGTTTTTCCTGATAGAATTTGTGCCTCTTGGAGATCCACTTTTAAAATATCTACTCCAGCTAGTCCGGGTAGTTTTTCGGCCCAATCCTTGGCTTGGACTGTTTGATGAATGACTTGCCGTAAAAATCCTTGTCCATCTAAAGAAATTAAGGCGTTAGTTGCGAAAACGGCTTGCAGAAATTCCAGGGACATTTCCTGATTGGTGAGTGCGCCCAGATGAAAGATGCGGGCTTGAATTGGGTCTAAGTCGGCGGGAGTGAAGGGGGAAGCAACAGCCTGGACTCGTTGGTGGCGACTATCTAGGCGATCGCGTTGATAACTATTTTCAAACTGGGTGGTTTCGGGGCTTTCACTCCAAAACACGGCAATGCCCCGAGTTGTTAATTCTGCTAATAGATGAATCCGGTCTGGACGAGAGGTTTTGGTTAAAACCGCCACGTTTAATCCCAAAGTTTTTAAGGCGATCGCGGTATAAATCGCCGTCCCACCGGCCATTTCTTGGGCAATTTTCCCATCAATTTTAATCCGGTCTTGGGTGACATGGCCGATGACACAAACATCAAACATTCGACAATTTAGGCAAGATTGGGGGAGACAGGGAGGGCCAAGGTTGAGGCTAAAACCGGAGCAAGTTTCCAAAAATTATCGCCTCACTCGTCAAGAATGAGGCGATAGGGAGTGGGTTAATACTCTCTAAATCCGTTAATAAATTCCTCGGTCATCCGGTAGGCATCGCCATCGGGATATTGCTTGGGCGGATGCTTCATGAAGTAGGAAGAGGGAGAAAAGAGGACGCCGCCTTTTCCGCGATCGAGGGCCAATTTGCAGCAACGAATGGCATCGATCGCCACCCCGGCGGAGTTCGGCGAATCCTCCACGGACAGGCGCATTTCAATGTTCATCGGCACATCTCCGAAGAGTTTGCCTTCAACTCGAATAAAACAGACTTTATTATCTTTTTGCCAGGGAACGTAATCACTCGGTCCCACATGAATATCCTCATCCTCCAATCTAGTTTCACAAACTGACTGAACCGCTTCGGTCTTGGATTCTTTTTTAGACTTTAAGCGGGTCCGATTTAACATATTCAGGAAGTCAGTATTTCCGGCGGTATTGAGTTGATAAGTTCGTTCGATTTTGACCCCTCTTTTTTTTGCCAGGTCCGTAATCATTCGGTGAACAATCGTCGCCCCCAACTGAGATTTAATATCATCACCAACGATGGGAATATTGCGAGACTCAAATTTATCCGCCCACAACTGATTGCTGGCAATAAAGACCGGAATGCAATTAACAAAGGCCACTCCCGCTTCTAGGCAGCATTCTGCATAAAAACTTGTCGCTTCTTCCGACCCCACGGGGAGATAATTCACGAGGACCTGAGCGCCGGATTCTTTTAAAATAGCAATGACATCATCTCGGGTTGGTTCGGGAGCATCGCTAGGGACGAAGGTATATTTGTCTGCATAATTGACTAAATGTTCGGAGACCCCATCTAACATTCTGCCCATACTGACTTTCGTGCCAATTTCGGGAATGTCTGGGCAGAAAACCGTCGTACAATTGGGTTCAGCAAAGATAGCTTGAGAGACATCTTGCCCGACTTTTCGGCGGTCGATATCAAAGGCGGCAACCACGTCGATATCGTTCGGTTTATAGCCGCCAATCTCCCAGTGCATTAACCCGATCGCATCTTCCGAAGTCTTATCTTTATAAAAATAAATTCCCTGTACCAAAGAGCTAGCACAGTTACCAACGCCTACGATCGCTAGTTTAATTTTTTCCACAATCAGTCCCCGTCTCGCGTACTTGCATTTGTCGAAATTGTCAACGTTCACAATAACATAACTAACGGAGGGAAAATCAGGGGGTTAACCGGGCTGCCTCCGAAGTTGTCTGATCTAACCTGTTTTGTCTTGATCCGGTTCAGCCAAGTCCCGGTGAGCTAGACCGGATCCATAACCCTCGGGACTCAGAGAATAGCCTTTTGCTATTCCTTGAATATTTTAGAGTATTTATGCAAGGAATGGGGCCTACAGAATGATTTCGTAGCGGTTGCCCCAAGGGATTGATACCCTGAAATATTACAACAATCCCGAGGGGAGTTCCTGTCCGGGGCGATCGCCTCAACTGCCTCATCCTGACCCCAAATCCCCCAGATGCAAAAAAGCCTATTGCCCGAAGTTGACCCAAACACCGATACTAAAGACAGTGGTGCTTGTCACCCAATTGCGGCTTTGTAATGGTTCTACAATTCTATGCTGAGTTTTCTTCGCTCAGATCTAGCTCAACTGATTGCCTATACTCCCCACCCGGGGGATACAATCGATTCCCCTCGGGGGAAACCGGCCCAAATTGATCGGGTGGATACCAATGAAAGTCCCTACGACTTGCCTGCGGCCCTCAAAGAAAAACTGGCCTGGACCTATCAACAGGAGATTGAAACGAATCGCTATCCCGATGGGAGTCATGCCCCCTTAAAGCAAGCGATCGCCGACTATGTGAACGAATCGGCTCAACTGTCTGATTCACCCATCACTGCCAGCCATATTTCCCTCGGCAATGGTTCCGATGAACTGATTCGCTCTTTACTGATTGCCACCTGTCTGGGGGGTGAAGGGTCGATTTTGGTCGCCCATCCCACCTTTTCCATGTATGGGATTTTAGCCCAAACCCTGGGCATTCCAGTGGTGGAAGTGGGACGCAACGAGACGAATTTTGAAATCGACATCCCAGCAGCAGAAGCAGCAGTCGCCAATACCCAAAATCCCCCGGTCCGGGTGGTGTTTGTGGTCCATCCCAACTCCCCCACTGCCAATGCTTTAACCCCTGCTGAACTGGATTGGATTCGCAGTTTGCCGCCGAATATTTTGGTGGCGATCGATGAGGCGTATTTTGAATTTAGTCAGACGAGTGTGGTGAGTGAGTTACTCGGGCATCCCAATTGGGTGATGATGCGGACCTTTTCCAAAGCCTTTCGCTTGGCGGCCCTGCGGGTAGGCTATGCGATCGCCCATCCGGAACTGACTGCGACCCTGGAAAAAGTCCGTCTGCCATACAATCTCCCGGCATTCTCCCAGATTGCCGCCTCGGTGGCGATCGCTCATCGTCAGGAACTCCTGAGTGCCATTCCCGAAATTTTAACTGAGCGCGATCGCTTCATGGCGGGATTGCAACCCTTGCCAAAATGGCAGCTATGGCCGAGTGCAGCTAATTTTATTTACCTGCGCCCGAATCTCCA
>CAYUEH010000092.1:4533-12945 GCA_964442465.1 uncultured Laspinema sp.
AGGACCCCGACCAATCGGGCGATCGCCTCATCGGGGAGTCGGATCACGGTTTCGCGATCGAAATAATGCTGAAACTGAGTCAGCAGCATTTGGGTGCGGTGCAATGATACCGGCTGGACCGTAAGCTGTTCCATTAATCGGATCCAATGGCGGCGAATGGCAAATGCCTTTTGCCGTTCTTCGTAACTTTCCGGATAGAGTAACACCAGATCCCCCACGGGAATGGTTTGTTGACACTCTATATCAAAAATGCCTCCAACGGCGGCCCCGGGACCCACGAACTCGGCATGAAAGCGCTTGTAGACAATCAATCCACAACGTCGGCGACTGTCTACCACAAACAGTTGACCGCTATTGAGTTGAGTCAAGATTTGCGCACTATGAGCGTATTTAATCAAGGCACGAGAAGGATGGCCCGTCTCGCGCTGGGTTGGAGGGCGATCGGGACAGTCAGACAGAATGGGACTCAAGGGATTAGATCCTTGGGCCTCTCTAGTTGGGTTCCGGTCCTCATGTTTGTGTTGAGTCATTTGAGGGTTCCCGTATCATGCCGAAAATCACTACATCTAAACCGGGCAACTCATGACTACAAGATGGGGTTAGAAAAGTCCCCAAATTTAAGGAATAAATTTGGGCTCTTGTTTATCATTCCCTGATTAGACAGGTAAACTTGCTTTTCTATTTAAAGGCGGTTTGACCTGGATCTCAAAAATTTTCACGGGTTGAAAAGCTGGGGTCTGGTTATTCAAAACCGGGCCAGGGAGCGCCGTTAAAGGGAGGTAAACCGGGTCAGTTTGGAGAGTCGGAAATTTTAAAATCAGGGGATTAAAGCCTGCCCACTGCTGGATCAAAAGAAGAATTTGAGGTGATCGGACTCTGGTGCAGGATTTAATCAGTCCGACAAGAAACCGGGTTGCACTGTCCAAATTTGTGAGGAATGGGTATGGATCTTGTGAAAAACCCGGTGTGTCTTCCTGCTTCTGAGTGGGCGTCCTAGAGGGGGCGATCGCCTGACCTCAACTGCGATGGAGTGCTTTGTGTAACAGCATTCGTTTGGGCTGCCCGAAACACCAAGGACCCCACCCGGACTCAATGGAGTGAATTCGATAGCCTGCTTTGTAATAAAGTCGTCTTGCCGGTCGGTTATTTTCGAGAACGTGCAGGTAAAGGTCTTGGAATCCCCAATCTCGGGCGATCGCCTCGCCAGCTTGCAGCAATTGACTCGCGCCCCCCTGGCGGCGATAAGAGTCAGCAATGGCTAAATTGGACAAGTAAGGATACTGGGTCATTCCCAGGGTCCAAGGGTTGATACAGCGCAAGGCCATTTCTACGGTGCCAACAATCACGCCATTCCCCGATGGGGAGTCCAGGGCGGATTCATAGCAGTCGGGCGATTCCGGTTGGGGATCCACGGCTACCAAGCAGATACAATGGGACGAGTTCGATCGGAGTCGCACTCGCAAATCTTCATAAATGCCCAGGCGCAAGATGGGATGCAGCCACCCCCCGAGTCCTTCGCGAGAATGAAAGCTATCGACTAAAATCTCGGCGAGGCTGCTGAGATCTTTGGGTTGGGCTGCCCGGATGGAAAAGCAAGATGCACCTCCCGAGGATGGCTCAGAGGCAGGGGTATGGGAGTGGCTTGGGGACGTGAAAGAGGAGTTCACGAGGAGTTCACATTAAAGGGGTTGAAAGGGATTGGTTTTGACACGAAGGGAACCCTCTACTCTTATAACATAACCTGATGAGGGGGTTCAAATATAAAATAAATATAAAGTGGACAAAAAACCGAAAAACATAAATAATCATTATCAATGATAGCATGAGGTCAAATCCTGATGAATGCAGATATTTTTCCGTTTGACCCCCATGAGGTCGGTTCTACAAACCGGACATCACGACGAGTGGCGATCGCCGAACTCCTGGGGCGACAAACCCACTTCCACTTAGGGGGGAACGAGGCTGAAAATGCCGCTTGGACTGCCGGTTGGCTGGATTGTTTGGAGTTTTTAGGCCACATTGAACGAGGAATAGTTGCTAAAGTCAAGCAACTTTGTTATGAGAAAAGACAATCCTCTCGGGAAAAGATTTTTACCACAGTCTCTCTCACTAAAAAAACAGCGGGTGAGGAGAATGGTGAAGCTGATAATTTTCAATCGTTAGCGGCCACTGCTGGAATAGTGAAATCCCCACAAGCGCCCAGGAATCTCTCTGAAAAAAATCGCGATCGCCATGAACAACCCCCAGGGGAGGGAGAACCGGTTCTATCGGCACAGCGTTTAAATGCGATCGCTCAGGCTATTCATGCCTCCCTGAATGAAACGGAGGTTTATGAGGCGATCGTGCAGCAAATATGTGATGTTTTTGAGGCTGACTCTGGTGGGTTAATTCTCCATGATCTCCAGGGACAAACCTTGATGGAGATGGCGGTTTATCATCCCAGGGCGGAATCTCCAGGGTCACCCCTGCGCCATCGGGAACTCAAAGTCCCTTTGCGAGTGGAAGGATTGAAAGAATGGAATACTTTACGATCGCAGAAAACTCCTTGGGTGGTTGGAGATATAGAAACAGCAGTGATGCCGGCAGTAGAGCGCTTGCTGCGGTCTTGTTCCGGGTTACAGTCTACATTGATGGTGCCAATCCTCTCCCAAAATGAAGCGATCGCTACGGTTTATTTAAGTTACACCGGGGCTGCTCATCGGTGGAACCCTTCACAACTGAAATTTGCTGAAATGGTGGCACAACAGGCGGCAGTTGCTCTGGGAAATGCCAGGCATTATATCCAAGCCAAAAAGCACGTCCAACGGGAACAAGTTCTTAACAGAATTGCCGGACGAATTCGGACTTCTTTAAATCTCGATCGCACGATTGAGACGGCTTTATCTGAGTTATTAACCCTCACTCAAGCCGATTTAATCTTGTTTTCTACACCGACTTCTTTAATCCAAAGCATCCATCACCTCTGCCGCTCCCTGCGAATTACTCACCGAGTCTGTCGCCCCAGTCAATCGATTTCCCGGGATGAACATCCTCTGGATGTCGGGATGGAAATTAAGCTATTTCAGTTTGATTCAGGGTTGATTCAAAGTTTACTCGGCCAAGAAGTTACGGCTATCTCAAATACTCAGAACTCCGATTTCGGAGAACGCGATCGCACCCGGTTTCAACAGCTAAAAATTGGCAGCTTATTAAGTATTCCGATCTGGCATCGAGAAACTTTATTAGGTCATGTTTCGGCAATCAAACCCCAATCTTACGATTGGCATGAAGATGAAATTTCTGCGATGGAATCGGTTTCTTTGCACCTAGGGATTGCGATTAATCAAGCGCAGTTATATCAACGCACCCAGGACCAAGCTCGCCAAGCGCGATCGCAAGCGAAACAACTGAAAAAAGCCCTGGATGAAAAAACTGAATTAATTGCCTCCCTTCAGGACACTCAATTCCAACTGGTTCAAAGTGAAAAAATGTCTAGTTTAGGTCAATTGGTGGCCGGGGTTGCCCATGAAATTAATAATCCGATTAATTTCATTTATGGCAATCTTCCTCACATTGCTAATTACAGCGAGGACCTGCTAGAACTTGTAGATCAGTATCGTGAACACTTGCACCCTGTTCCCCCATCTATTGCTGAATTTGAAGCGGAAATTGATATCAATTTTATTCAGGGCGATTTAACCCAAATCCTTCGCTCCATGAAGGAAGGATCTGAACGGGTCCGTCAAATTGTTTTAACGTTACGCAACTTTTCTCGATTAGATGAAGCCGACTTAAAATGGGTTAATGTTCATGAAGGTCTTGATAGCAGCCTAATTTTATTAGCCCATCGTCTCCATAATATCGAGGTGATTAAATCATATAGCAATATTCCCCGCTTATGTTGCTATCCAGGACAACTCAATCAGGTATTTATGAATTTGTTCTCCAATGCGATCGATGCCATTGACCCCCCCGATGGCGGGGCGAATGCAGCCACTTTTCCGGTGAATCTGATGGGCGATCGCCAAATTACCATCTCCACAGCAGTGATTGCTCAAACTGCTCTCCCCTTGGATACTCTCGTTCCCAATCAAACCCCTAACCTCCCTACGGGAAAGTGGGTGCAAATTCGGATTCGGGATACGGGATGTGGCATTCTCCCCCAACATCAAACCAAAATTTTCGACCCGTTTTTTACCACAAAACCCGTGGGGAGTGGCAAAGGATTAGGCTTATCCATTGCCTATAAAATTATCGTAGACCGCCATCATGGGCGGTTGACTTTTGAAAATCCACCGGAAGGGGGATGCGAATTCATCATTGAATTACCCGTTATTCCTAAAGACCCAATCCAGTCTAGATCCGATGAACCTTCCGTAACCGTTGAACAGCATTCGTGATCGGGCCACCACTCTGGGTCCAACGGGGACCATTTTAGACGGGAAAATTCTGTCCCAGGAAACCCTGACTGAAACGGGAACGGAGGACCCCGATTCAGAATCGGTGAAATCTCTCATGCAGGATCCGACGGTTGCCAGTAGAATATCGTCATTATTACCCATAATTCCCACCCATCGGACGGGCGATCGCCTTCATCAATTTTTCCATCAGGATGCAACTCAAGGGGCAAATCGGCCAGGGTGCATGAGGCGAGAGATGTATTGCCCCTAACCCCTAACCCATCAGGATCAGGTGGAGTAGTGTACATTCAGAATAACCCCTACTCAAGAACTTTGGGACAGGGTGCGTCAACCTCTGCGGTGCGGTGACCCGAAAAACCAGTCAACAGAACAAAAAGAAATTGGATATAACTCCCCCTGATTGTAGGAGAGCGGTGCATGAGTATCGAAACAGATAATAAGCCGAAACTTCTGGTCGTTGATGACGAACCAGATAACCTCGACTTGCTCTATCGCACCTTTTATCGGGACTATCAAGTCTTCACAGCAGAAAATGCCCCACAAGCGTTAGAACTGCTGGCTAAGGAGGGGGATGTGGCCGTAATTATTTCCGATCAGCGGATGCCGCAAATGAGTGGGACTGAATTACTCAGTCTGACAGCGACTCAATATCCCGATGCCATCCGGATTATCTTGACCGCTTACACCGATGTCGAGGACCTTGTTGATGCCATCAATGCTGGCAAGGTTTTTAAATACGTCACCAAACCCTGGGATGCCGATGAACTCAAGGCTTTGGTCGCCCAAGCATTAGATACCCACAATGTCCTGAAAGCGCGGACAAGGGAACTGTGCCGCACTCTGCGCCAGGAATCCTTGCTCAATGCCATTACCAACACCATTCGCTCTCGGACGACTGAGGCCCAGATTTTGCAGACGATTGTCGATACCCTCGGCCAAATGTTTGAGGTGAGCTACTGCATTCTGCGTCCCTATCAGGATGGCCGCTTTATTGATGAATGGTTTATGTATCAAAAGCGGGAACTCGGCACGATCAAGTCCAATGGTCAAGGGCCAAAACTGCCTCTTGCCCCCTCGGGACCCATTTCAGAACCCCTCGGGTTGGCACAGACGGTTTGGGAAACATCAGATATTGAGGTGATCAATGATGTGGACACCGATGAACGGTTACAGGGAAAAACGCCTCAACTCCAACAACGGCGACAGATGTTAAAAGCGGCAGATATTCGCTCCTGCTTGGTGGTCCCCCTGATGTTTCGCTTGGAACTGATGGCAGTCTTGGCATTGCACCAATGTGGATCTCGCCGGGAGTGGCAGGATGATGAGGTGCAACTGGTGTTTATGGTGGCGGATCAGGCGGTGTTGTCCCTGTCCCAGGCCCGCGCTTATGAACAGGTCCAGGCCCTAGCCAAACGCGAGGCCCTGGTGAATACGATTACCACGGCGATTCGCTCCAGTCTGAATCCGAAAGATATTTTTGCGGCGATCGCCCAACAACTCGGCCAAGCGTTACAGGCCGATGGTTGTGCATTGTCGTTATGGACCGTGGAAGATGAGTATGTCCAGTGTGTCGGATTGTACGATGCGGCCAGGGAAGCGGTGGAGGCATCCGAGGGCGAACAACTGGAGAATGAAGACACTCAACAGGTCGGACTCTCTTGTGCCGACCCCTCCCAGGAAGTCAAAGGGGAACCTCGCCCTCATTCCGGGGAATTACCGCGATCGGTGGTCCCGATCGCCGGGAATCCGGTGTTGCAAGAACTCCTGACCACTCGGGCTCCGGTGGTGGTAGATGACCTGGAACAACAGCCGGAATGGAATGTCATGGATTTACCCCTGCGATCGCCTGCCAGGGCTTTATTAGTCGTTCCTTTAATCTCTGATGGCGAAATTATCGGCAGCATTACCCTGCGCCAAGTCCGATCGCCCCGACGCTGGCATCCCTCGGAAATTGATTTAGCCCAAGCGGTGGCGGCCCAAGGGGCGATCGCGGTCCATCAGTCTCGTCTCTACCAAAAAACCCGCCAGCAGGCGGAACGACTCCTGGAACTCAACCGCCTGAAAACGGAATTTTTCCAAAATATTTCCCATGAGTTCCGCACTCCCTTAACCCTGATGATGGGTCCTTTGGAATCTGCCGTGGAGCATCACCAAGATTTACCCTTGGACCAAGCGGCGATCGCCCTGCGCAATACCCGACGCCTCCTGCGCTTGGTCAATCAACTCCTGGACTTGCAACGTCTCGATGCCGGTCGGATGCAGCCCACGTTTCGTCCCTGCGATTTACTCGCCTTTGTCTCCCAAACTGTGGAAATTTTTCGCCCCTATTGCGAGAAAAAAGGCATCGAAATCACCACAGATTTACAGCCTTGTCCTTCTCTTTATTTAGATTTGGAAAAGTTTGATAAAGTCCTTTACAATCTCCTCTCCAATGCCATGAAATTTACCGCCGCTGGAGGTAAAATTATGGTCTTTTTGGAACAAGCTGGGGATTATTCTTTGCTCCAAGTTAAGGATACGGGAATTGGCATCCGCACGGATCAAATTCCCCACTTATTTGAGCGCTTTCGTCAAGCGGAAGGGTCGGCAAATCGCTCTTATGAAGGGAGTGGTTTAGGGTTAGCTTTAGCCAAAGAATTGGTCGAACTACATGGAGGAACTATTGCCGTTGAATCGAACTATGGGGAAGGTTCGGTCTTTATGGTCTGGTTACCCCTGGGCAATTCTCACTTACCCCCGGACCAAATTATTGAAGTGCCCACCGGGGTAGAACCGGCCCGGGCCTCCGTGGAGTTGGCGGATGTGCAGATGGAAGAGGATGGGGTTGGGTTTCTCGGTCCCGGAGGTTTGGTGCAACCAGCGCAACCCTCCACGATTCACACCCTCCACCCCACGATTGTGGTGGTGGATGACAATCCGGATTTGCGCAGTTATGTCTCGGGGATTCTCACAAAAGAAGGATATCGCGTCATTTTGGCCCGGAATGGGGCGGAAGGATTTGATGTGGTGATTAATCATCGTCCCCAGTTAATTGTTACGGATTTGATGATGCCGTTAGTCTCGGGTTTGGATATGATCCAGATGATTCGAGAGGATGAGTCGTTACGGGGAACGCCGATTATTTTGCTCACGGCAAAGGTGAATGAGGATACGCGCATTGAAGGGGCGGAAAGGGGCGCCGATGCTTATCTGGCGAAACCGTTTAACGATCGCGAGTTATTAGCGGAAGTGAGGAATTTACTGGCGCTTAAGGAAAATGAGCGCCGGGTGGCCCAGTTGAATACTTATTTAACGGAGTCAGTCCTGCGGCGGTTTTTACCCCCTTCGATGGTCCAAAAAGCGGCCTCTGGGGAGTTGTCTTTGGATTTACGTCCGGAACCTCGGTTGATTACGATTTTGTTTAGCGATATCGTCGGGTTTACTCAGTTGGCGAATACGTTGCGATCGCGCCGGGTGGCGGAGGTGCTGAATCAGTATTTAACGGAAATGACTCAGGCGGTGTTTGATAATGGCGGGACGGTGGATAAGTTTGTCGGGGATGCGATCGTGGCGATGTTTGGTGCACCGGAGGATTTGACGCCGAATGAACAGGTGAGACGGGCGATCGCTACCGCTAGACAAATGTTACAAGCGCTCGATCGCCTGAATGAGAACTGGGAAGAACAGGGTTTACCTCGGGTCCAGTTCCGCTGTGGGATTCATCAAGGGACTGCGGTGGTGGGGATGTTTGGCGGCAATTTGCGGTCAGATTATACGGCGATCGGTCCCAGTGTGAATATTGCCTCGCGCTTGCAGGAAGCTGCCGACCCCGGTACAATTCTCGTATCCGCAGCAGTGGCGGATTATCTCCATGATGATGAAATTGTGAAGTTCCGTTCCCTACAATTCAAGGGCATTGATGAAACGGTTCTAACTTTTATGGTTCATCGTCATTCTCGGGGGGCCAATGGGGAAGTCTCTCAGGCACAAGGGTCAAATCTATGACGAATCACTGATTAACAAGAGGTGATTT
>CAYUEH010000093.1:0-10546 GCA_964442465.1 uncultured Laspinema sp.
GACTTCTAGCTCCCCTTCTCCCAAAATGGGAGAAGGGGTTGGGGGATGAGGGTCCGGTGGAGACATTCGCATCATTTAAATGCATCAAACTAGAAGCGGTTCCGGCTGCCCTGCGCTAACTGTTTTAGTTGCTCATTTTGCTAACCCTTTAATCCAGTGTCTGCAAGCCATGAATCTTTCTTTTGTTTCCCGATATATTAACAGCTTAAATCGGTATAAATGGCTGGTTCTGGCGCTGATGACTGCCGGATTAGGCATCGGAGGAGTCATGGCTTTGCAGATAGAACCTGTTCCTAAATATATGGCCACGGGTTCTTTACGCGGGAATCAACCGCCGGATGCTTTATCGGAAACGACTAGGCAAATTATTAATCAAGGGCAGCAATTTTCTCAGCCGGAAGAGTTGGTGCGGTTATTGTTGGCGGATAATGTGATTCAAGCGGTGGCGGATAATGTGAATCTGTCTCCGGTGGAAGTTCGCGATCGCCTGTTATTGAAACTCCCCAGTCCCGAAACATCCGGTTCTCTACTGGTGATGTATCGGGATAATAACTCGGAACGTGCTCTGCAAACGGCATCGGGATTGATGCAGGCAATGGTGCAGCAGAGTCAATTCATTAATACAGCGCGTCTCAATGGCGTGGTGGAACAGCTTAATCTGCGCCTCTCCCAAGCGCGGCAAGAACTCCAAGACGCCCAACAAAATTTGGATGAGTATTATGGAGTGGATGAGACAGCGCGATCGCAACTGCAACAAGAGGTGACCCTCAAGCAAGAACGACTGACTCAAATCCAAACTGCTGTGACTCAAGCCACTCAGGCGCAAGGGGAAATGATCAGTAGTTTGAGGATTGCCGAACCCCCTCAAGTTGCTGAAACCAACGCCAATCAACCGTTTATTCAAACTTTGGCCCTCGGGGCGATCGCCGGATTAGCCCTCAGTGCTCTGGTGATTTTAGTCTTAGCTTTATGCGCGTACCCACTCCATTACAAAGCCTTTCGCCGTCAGTTACTGGCGGCTTATCAAGGACGATGCCCCATTACCGGCTGTGATGTAGAAGCGGCCCTGGAAGTGGTTCGCCTCGATCCCACTCAGGTAACCCGTTCTAGTGATATCTGGAATGGCTTAATTTTACGGGCGGATATTCAACGCTTATTCGCCGCCAAGCAGATTGCGATCGAACCGGGAACGTTACAAGTCATGCTGTCTCCCGAATTAAGTACAACCAACTATGGCAAATTAGCCCGTCGGCGGCTGTCTGTCCCAGAGGCGGAAGCGGATCAACCGAACCTCGATGCCCTCGATGCACATTATCGCCAATGTCCGTGGATTACAGACTTTCCTCCAAAACCGCAAGAAACCGAAGATTTAAAGTCAGTTTAAATCCTCGGGAGTCTTCTCCGTAATTACACGGATACAATCCAGGCTTTGCCGATTCTTAATCCTTGAGTTTGGTGCAGTTCATGTCAACGCTTTTTGTGAAGAACAAGCTATAGACCGCCAAAACTTCATCAAAATTTCATACAAATGGGGAACTATTTAAAAATAAAATGACCCATGACTCCCTGGGGAGATAAAAAGTTCAAGGCTTTTGAAACTAGGGGATGTAAAGGGGGATTGAATGCAAAAATTAAAGGAGCAAAAACTTCTGAAAACCTGGTGTATTCATGGCTTCTGGAGTTGCAGCCTGGGCGATTTTCACCCCCCTCCAAAAACAATTTATTTTTTCTATCTTTCTTGTCCAGATAGAGCATAAGGAATGCGTATTAGGGAATATCAGTTATCCTAAGCACTTCCTTTATGCGCCTCTCTACTATTCTTGTTTTCTCTACTCTCTTATTTGCCAATCTGGCTCCGAGTGCCAAGTCTTACTCGGTAGACCTTTTGGCTACCTACAATGAGAGTTCCTTTTCTGATTCCTCGTTAGCACCCTTCACCTCATTCTCGGAAAGCAGCCAGATTAACCCCTGCGAGACTGAAGATAGCAAACCCGGTTGCAGCCGCCGAGACTTGCGCGCTTCTGGAGGAGAACAGTCCCCAACGGATAGCATCCTGCTGGCGCAAAAGCTGATCACTTCTACCCAAGCTGAACCTAACTGTCCACTGATGAAAACTCATCGCCAAGTTGGACGCGGTAGTGGGCGATGCGAACCCTAAGTTACGAACAGACTTGTTCCTTACGGCAAACATTCCTACGGAATAGCCTTTTCCTCCTGGTTATAGCAATGTTTGATTCCTCCAATCAAAAGCCGGTAGGCACTCAAGGTGCCTACCGGCTTTTGATTTGGGGAGATGGGGGGTCATTTGTCATTTGTCCTTGGTCTTCTGTCATTGGTCCTTGGTTTGATGTCCTGGGGAGATGGGGGGATTGGAGGATGGGGGCTTTATTGGGGTCCCCGGAGGTTTTGATAGCGGTATAAGGCATAAGCATCAAATAAAACTCCGACTAAACTACAGGTGAGTCCAATAACGACTGCCCCTTGGAAGGGGTGACCACTGCCAAAGGTGGATAAGAATTGTAACAACTGCTTAACGGCGGATTGACCGAGGTTGGTCAGTCCGGGAAAGTGGGCGATCGCCTCGGCCATGACGAATCCACCGGCCAAGGTTAGCGTCGGGACGGCAAAACTCAGTAAACTGGTTAATAATAGCGATCGCAGAACATGAGGAAAACTATTCATAAAATCAAAAAGGGATACCGATAAACTGTCTTTTTCGCCGAAATCTGAAACGCTTTGATTTATAAGATAGGCGCGATCGCAGCCCTTAAACAGTTCTGTCACAAATATTAAATTTTGATTAAAAAAGTTGTTTAAAATTTGTAAACAACTCCACCCTCACCTGTCGTCACCCCCCCCTCAACAGTCCTTTGACTCAAACTAAGTCAACCTCCAACTTAAGCCAGTGGTTTCAGCGGTTGCTCTCGGCAGTCGTCCTCGCCGGACAGGTGATCTTTCACCTCGTCTCCGGGAAAATCCACCGACGCAACACCATCGAACAAATGGCCCTCGTCGGACCGGATTCCCTATTTATCGCCCTCCTCACCGCCAGCTTTGTCGGCATGGTGTTCACCATCCAGGTGGCGCGGGAGTTTCTCAACTTTGGGGCCGGAAGCGCCGTCGGTGGGGTCCTGGCCATCGCCCTAGCGCGGGAACTGGCCCCAGTTTTGACGGCGATCGTCCTCGCCGGACGAGTCGGTTCCGCTTTTGCCGCAGAAATTGGCACCATGCAAGTCACCGAACAAATCGACGCCCTCTATATCCTCAAAACCGACCCCATCGATTACCTAGTCATTCCCCGAGTCCTCGCCTGTTGTATCATGCTCCCCGTCTTGACCCTGCTCTCCTTTGCCACGGGAATGATCGGGGGAATGCTGATCGCCACCAATTTCTACCCCATTTCCCAAACCGTCTTTCTCGATTCCGTCCGCAGCTTAGTCCAAACCTGGGATTTAATCACCGCCTCAATTAAAGCCTTGTGCTTTGGCGGGTTAATTGGCATCATTGGCTGTAGCTGGGGCTTGACCACCACCGGAGGGGCCAAAGGCGTGGGACAATCCACCACCACTGCCGTTGTCACCTCCCTACTCGCCATCTTCACCTCCAACTTCTTTCTCTCCTGGCTGATGTTTCGCGGCATGGGGAGTGGCGTCTTCTAACCGGATGCAGTGACAGAACCTTTAAAATAGAAATATTCACGGCTCTATCAGCCTCGATCGCAATACAGGGTACTGTTGTGACCACACCAACTTCCACCTCAACTTCCACACCAACTTCCACCTCAACCCAAGAACTGGCTCCCAGTTATGTCCTGCCTTGGGCTTTTATCATCGGCAGTATTCCACTGTTGGCCGTGCAACCTTTGGCCAGTTTACCTTTGGCCGCCTTTGGGTTATTTTTAATGGTCCAAGCGGCAACCATTCGCCTGCAATTTACCCCAAAAGCCTTAGATGTTTATCGCTCGGGAAACTTGATTCGCTCCTTTCCTTACGCCGAATGGAGCAATTGGCGAATTTTCTGGCCCCCAGTTCCCATTTTGTTTTACTTTAAGGAAGTGAAAAGCATCCATTTTCTGCCAGTTTTGTTCGATCCCAAACAACTGCAAGCCTGTTTGGAAGAACGCTGTCCCCGGATTTAAGAGCGATCGCCATCGTTGTGCCACCGCTTCTTTTACCCCTTTGAAAACCCACCCTATCCCCAACCTCGGGCTAGAGGCGCGATCGGGCCCTTGAATGGTTCATTTCCAGCACAAATCCCCGCCTTCCTAACTCCCTGATCGGCTCTGGGTCCCCTCTAAAGTTTAAAAAATTTTGCCATGAATTCAGACGAAACCAACAATCCAGAACCCTTAGAAACTCAGGACCAATCCGACTCCCCAGAGCCGTTTGAGGCTTCCTCCTCCGAATCGCTTTCGGCAGATTCCACTCAGGGGATCAATCTCTCCGAAGACCTCTGGAAAGAGCCTGAACCTTCTGTCCCCGATGAAGCGGCACTCCCCCTACCAGAGTTGACCCTCCCAGAGCCACAGTCCCAGAACTGGGAACCGGAAGCAGAACTCCCGGTGGAACCCTCAGAATCACCGGCGGAAGAACCACCGGCGGAAGAACCACCGGCGGAAGAAATCACGGCGGAAGAAATCACGGTGGAAGAACAACCGCCTGAAGAACTCCCGACGGAGGAAATCGCAACTCCCCCCTTGGCGATTGAGGATGAAGCGGCATCCTTGGCGCGACGGGTGGCGCAATTACAGGAACAAGAACGGGAACTGAAAGCCTCTATTCTGCAATTGCAAGCCAGTCGCGCTGAACTCTTGCAAGAACAGACAGAAACCCAAGCGGCGATCGGTCGCCTGGTCCAAGATGCCTTAACTGAACTGGAACAGCGCAAGCACAATTTACAAATCTCCGTCGAACAACTCGAACGCCGCCAAGAACGCATCCGCACGGAAATGCGAACCACCTTTGCTGGGGTCTCCCAAGACCTGGCGATTCGGGTTCAGGGCTTTAAAGACTATCTTTCCGGCAGTTTGCAGGATTTGGTCAATTCTGTGGAACAACTGGAGTTAACCCCCCCAGAACCGGAACCGGCGAAGATGCCTCCTAAAGGAGCAGCAAAAGGTGGCGATTCTCGTTCCGAGACGCTTCGCGATCGCACGGGCTCACCCACTCCCACCTTTGCCGAACAGCCCTTTCAAGACCGCGCGAAACAGATTCGCCGCCTTCTGGATAAATATCGCACCATGCCGGACTATTATGGTCCTCCCTGGCAAGTCCGGCGCACCTTTGAACCCGTACACGCCGAACGTCTCTCCAACTGGTTTTTTACCCAAGGTGCAAGAGGCGCAGTCCGGACCTTGGGGAGTCGCTTACAAAATATTCTGGTGGCGTCAGCAGCGATTTCGGTCCTGAAGAGTCTTTATGGCGATCGCCTCCGTACCCTCGTCCTGGCCAACTCTCCCGAACGTCTCGGCGAATGGCGCAGGGGTTTGCAAGACTGTCTCGGCATTTCCCGCATTGATTTTGGTCCCGAAGGCGGCGTGGTTCTGTTTGAGGCTCCCGAAGCTCTCTCCCAAAAAGCAGACCGCTTGCTCAAACAGAAGCAAGTGCCGCTAATTTTGATTGATGAAACGGAAAACCAAATCAACCTTGGACTCCTCCAATTCCCCCTCTGGTTAGCATTTGCTGCTGATCCAGAACTCCCAACCTTTTAACCCTTTAAGTCTTTGGTCCTTACCTTAAGGACCAACCCCCAACTTGACTCTAAATTGCTGAAAACTGAGGATAAACGTTTATGAGTTTATGGCTGCTTTTAAATGGGCTGTTGTTACTCGCTGCCTACCTATTTGGTTCATTCCCTACAGGTTATATTGTGGCTCGACAGTTGAAGGGAATTGATATTCGTCAAGAAGGGTCTGGTTCCACTGGGGCGACTAATGTCCTGAGAACGGTGGGGAAAGGACCTGCTCTGGTAGTGTTTCTGGTGGATATTTTAAAAGGGATGGCGGCGATCGCTCTGATGCGTTTCGCTTACGCTTTGCCCGGAGTCCAGGAACTCGCCACAAATATCGGACCCGCTGCCAATTGGTTACCTTGGATGGTCATCCTTGCCGGATTGGGGGCGCTACTCGGTCATACCAAATCAGTCTGGATTAATTTCAAAGGTGGAAAGGCGGTTGCCACCAGTTTAGGGGTGCTATTTGCTCTCAATTGGGCGATCGCCCTCGCCGGGTTTGGCGTCTTTGGAATTGCCCTAGCCTTGACCCGCATTGTCTCCCTCAGTTCCATGTTAGCCGCGATCGCCCTCCCGGGGATCATGTTTGCGATGCATCAACCCCTGTCCTATCAAATTTTTATGTTAGCGGCTTCCCTCTATGTCATTTGGCTACACCGCAGCAACATCAATCGCCTACTTTCGGGCACAGAACCCCGCATCGGCCAAAAGTTACCGCAACCCTCGGAAACTGTTCCCTCTTAGGATGTGGATATAGGAGCCATAAAACCACGGGATTGGGTTACAAAAATGCGGGTAATAGCGTTTCCCACAGTTATTCGCGTACAATTTGGGAGTGCGAGCATCTTGCTCGCTAGAGTAATAGCGAGCAAGATGCTCGCACTCCTCAAAATCCGGTTTCTTGTCTATCTAATCCTCTTATTAAAATGTCCTAGGAATAGATACGGTTTTAGTTAGTTAAAAAGGGCAAGAAACCGGGTTTCTGACAAAGATTGGTGACGGATTGCCAGAGATTGTCTCAAGAAACCCGGTTTCTAACCCCTTAATTATTAAGGAGTGCGAGCATCTTGCTCGCTTGTCTGTGGAGCGAGCAAGATGCTCGCACTCCTTAAGACTGTACCTCCTAACAGTGGGAAGCGTTATAGCTCCAAAGGACAAGAAACCGGGTTTCTAGCCAAGATTGGTGACAAATTGCCACAGATGGTCTCAAGAAACCCGGTTTCTAACCCCTAGGGTACTCCTGGACTAGACGCAGATGCTTAGTTCTTTTAGCTTCCCAGTTGGCGCGATCGCTCAGTTGCGGCTTGGACAGCTTCGATGCAGGCAGACCGAAATCCGGCTTTTTCTAATTGAGCGACTCCGGCAATGGTGGTCCCTCCAGGACTGGTTACTCGGTCTTTCAGTTCTGCCGGGTGCAGTTTGCTCTCTTGCATCAGAGTCGCTGTCCCCAATACAGTTTGTAAGGCGAGTTGGGCGGCAATGGCTCGGGGTAGACCAGCACGAACGCCGCCATCTGTCAAGGCTTCGATAAAAATTGCTACATAAGCGGGTCCAGAACCGGAGAGGCCGGTGACGGCATCCATCAGGGACTCGGGAACTTGGACCACATCCCCCACGGCTTGTAACACGGTTTTGGCCCGGTCGAGGTGTTCGGGTTGGACCTGAGTTCCTGGGGCGATCGCCGTGATCCCGGCACCGACGGTAGCAGGGGTATTCGGCATAGAGCGGACAATCGGTGCGTCGGGAAAAGCCCGTTCTAATTTACTTAGGGGGACTCCGGCTAAAATAGACAGAATCACTGGCACTTGTCCATTCTGGCCGAGGGACGGTAAGGCAGCAGCGACGGCATCAAAAACCTGGGGTTTGATGGCGAGGAGCAAGACTTCCGTCGCTGTCGCCACTTCTGAATTGTCAGCGGTGACTCGGACTCCATACTGTTGCGCTAAAAACTCGCGGCGCTGCTGCATGGGGTCGCTAATCAAAATTTCCCCAGGCTGGTAAGCGGCACGAGTAATTAGGCGGGATAGGAGCGCTTCTCCCATGACCCCGCCTCCAATAATTCCTAGTTTTACCAACAACGGTCGTTAATTTCCTGTAAGAGTTTTAAGGTCCTTGGTCAACTGGGCTATAAGGGCGATCGCTGACCAAGAACAGTTTATTTACTGTGCCATCCGGACTTGTTCCGGGGTCCAGCTTGTTTGGGGTGCTGGAGGACGGGCAGTCCGCAGGTGGGGTTGCAAGACATCGTGAACCACACCGCTTTGAGTGCTGACTTGAACACAACTGGGGGTAAACAGGAAAATGCTTTCCCCAATGCGTTCTTGATGCCCATCTAAGGCATAAGTCCCACCGGCAATAAAATCAACGGCTCTTTGAGCTTGGTCCGGATCCATCATCGTCAGATTGAGAACGACGGATTTGCGTTCCCGCAAAGCTTGAATCGCTTGAGGCATTTCCTCAAAGGATTTTGGCTCCATCACCACCACTTCAGAAATCCCGTTGGCAGCGCCCGGTAGACCAATCACGTTATTGATAGCATTCATACTGGATCCCATTGCCCCTTCGGATCCCACCATTCCCATTCCGGTTTGGGTCGTCCGCAAGGGGGTGCGATTTCGGCGAGCTTCTGCTTCGGGAGAAGAGGCTGCGGGTTGGTCTTGGTAAAGGTTTTGGTATCCTTCCCCTTCTATTTCGTCGTACTCATACTCATAATCCACGGATTCGTTGAGTCCGACCATATCTCGTAGCTTAGAAAAAATCGTATTCACGGTTTTTGCTCCATCAAAACTAGGGTAACATCAGGGTATTCTGATACATTTACGCGACATTTGTCTGGCTATTGCTGGACAATGGAGCGATGGCACTATCACCATTCAAGGGAATAGAGGCGGTATCCCGCAAAGCATGAAAGAAAGATTCCAAAATCGAAAGATGGTTTTAGGTTGATTCGTCTGATTAGACTCGTACCCTCTTCGACTTAAGAATCCACACCCACCTCGAATACCCTAGAGGAAGTCTCAAAGGTAGGGCGGAAAATTTATCGGTTGGGCGCTCCTTGGCTGCTCCATTTTCAACTCTTGTCGGATCTTATACCCGATTATCCGCAGATGCCCAGCAAATATAGGATTAAATCCTTGCTCCATTCGCCATGCTCAACCCTACCCAAGTTATCAGTTTATTGTATATTGCCATAAGTTGCCGATGATGCCCAAAATTTTCCAGACTTTTTGCTGGGAATTTGGTGCAATCGGGGGCGTTGGTTGATCGCTATAATTGAAAACTGGATTTGAACGGGATTTGAACGGGATTTTGGGGGGGGTGGAACCGGGAGAAAAGCCGATCGCGATTGGGATTGAACTAAAGGGGGTGAGGGGAAATGATTCGCCCACCTTTTCCTCAATTCTAACGGTCCTGGGCTAGATTTTACGGCGATCGCTCTCCAAACAGAATAGTCCCCAGTCTGACCATTGTGGACCCGGCTTGGACGGCTAAATGATAATCCCCTGACATTCCCATCGATAACTCCTGCATGGAAATCCGATCCCAATTTTGGGCCTGGATTTCTTGAGCGAGTTGACGAGTGCGCTCGAACAGGGCCAAGGTTTGTGCTTGATCCAATCCCAATGGGGGAATGGTCATTAATCCTTTGATTTCTAAGTTTTTACACTGATTTAGGGTCCCTAAATCCCCCATGAGTTCAGGAATCTGCCACCCAGATTTGTTGGGGTCGGGTAAGATTTTTACTTGGAGGCAGACTTTGGGTTTAATTTCTAGTCCTTCCGCCAAGCGATCGACTCGTTGCGCTAATTTCAAACTATCAATAGAATGGATCCACTGAAAGTGGTCTAAAGCGGGTTTGACTTTATTGCTTTGCAGGTGTCCAATCATGTGCCAGGTTAGACCGGGCAGGTCCCCGAGTTGCTCCGATTTCCCTTGGGCTTCCTGAAGGCGACTTTCCCCAAAATCTCGAATTCCCGCCTGATACGCTTGCATCATGGCATCCACCGACACCTGTTTGGTGACGGCAATCAGTCGGACTGATTCGGGTAAGTGGGCGCGGATCTGTGCAATCCGTTGGGCGATCGTCATTGAAACGTGCGTTTGTGGATGAGTTGAAGTTCAGCAAATTCCTGAGTTTGCCCCATTCGTCTGAGCAATCGCAAGCGGTTTTCGACGAGGAGGCGAGCATCGGCACGGGTGACCGGCTCAAATCTTAACCCGTCTAAGCCAGAAAGCGCTAAAAAAAATAGGCGTTGGGCATATAGGGTCGTGAACAACTCCTGATTTTGTTCGATCAGACACACTCGATAGAGCAGACCAAAAGTAGGATGATTTAAGTAAGTTTCAGTGTTCATTCAGGTTCAGATGAGTACCGTTAATCATAACGGTTATAAATTCACTAAGGTCCCCCTGGCGGAGTCAGTCGGTATGGAGTTTGGGGATATGACCCATTTCCCACCCTGAGTTTTTGCCGCAAGCTTGGACGGGGATAATTTTATCAGAAATCGTGAAAATCCCCATGCTCTTAGGCGAGGGATAGATCATAAATTGGATAATTCTTCCCCGGAGTGGCAGCGTCTCGTTTTCTACTACTCATCACTGAGGGAGACGCTCCCTCTCCTCAATTCTATTGTCTAACTGCTGCAAGATGGCCTATATTCCTGTTTTCATCTGGAGCTAGATTCTCATCTTCGGCACAGCCATCAAATTGGGGCGATTGCTGCATGAATCATTGCCATTTTCATCACACCGGGCGCAAACGATCGCCTCTTTCCTCACCCTTCACCGGAGGCGATCGCCATCTGCAATGCTGCCA
>CAYUEH010000093.1:10646-12893 GCA_964442465.1 uncultured Laspinema sp.
ACTTTGGGACAGCCGGTAATGGTGCCACCGGGAAAGGTAGCGCGAATTAAATCAATACTATCGCGATCGCCCCGGAGAGTACCCACCGCATTACTCACCAAATGCATCACATGACTATACCGTTCAATGGTCAACAATTCATTAACTTGGACCGTTCCCCATTCGCAAACTCTCCCTAAATCATTCCGTTCCAAATCCACCAACATAATATGTTCGGCCCGTTCTTTCCGGTTAGCGAGTAATTCGGTAGCCAGTTGTTCATCCAGTTCAGGGGTTTTCCCCCGGGCACGAGTTCCAGCAATCGGACGAGTCTGAGCCGTTTTTCCTTGTAATTGCACCAATCTCTCCGGAGAACAACTCACCACATCTCCCCAGGGAGTCCGCCAATAACTGGCAAAGGGAGAGGGATTAATGGTCTGCAAGGTCCGATAAACGTCCCAACTTTCCTGCTGAGTTGTGGTTTCAAATCGCAGAGACAAATTGGCTTGAAATATATCCCCAGCAGTGATATATTTTTGGGCTTGTCTGACCCGTTCTTCATAGTCAAATTGCGACAAATGAAATTGGGGGTAAGGGGGAATAAAACCCTCGGTTTCAGGTGAGGGGTGAGGAGAGTTTTCCTTGGCAAAAGAGCTTTCTAGCTTCTGTTCGAGGATGTCCAGTTCAGCGCGATCGCTACTGGCAATCCACAACTGTTGTTGATGATGGTCCAGGACCGCAAAGTTGGCCGGTTCATACCAGTAACTCACCGGAAAGGGCAGGGGATCATCGTTCAAATGGGGAAGATTTTCAATTTCCCAGGCTAAATCATACCCCAACCATCCTAACCATCCTCCAGTGAAAGGAAGCGCATCGCGATTCAGAATTTCAGGGTTATCAAGTGCTTGAATGAGTTCGGGTTGTTCGGGCTGTTTGCGATGCAATAGTTGCCGCAAACTGGGCAGAATTTCTCCAACTTTTGGCGTCCACAATTGAGGACGGTTGTCAATCCATCTCGGGGCACCGGCACAGATAGAATATCTCGCTTCGGGGATGGGGGTGGGAGTGGGATAAGGACTTTCTAGGAGGGTGGCGATCGCCGCTTCCGGTTGCGGGTTCTGAGATTGCGGAATCAGAAACAATGCCTCAAAGACTTGCGTTCCCGTCCGCTGTTTTAACGGCAGCGATCGCCAATACCAAGGGGGAATGGGTTGGGTGTTTAATGGATTCACGCTTGCCATCCCCATAAGAAACGCATCCCCCAAAATCCCAACAAGATGGCGATCGCCACCCAGTCTCCATTTCTGAGTTTTAACGGATGCCACTGCACCCGATGGGTGTTCGGCGTCGTAAATCCTCGCACCTGCATCCCTCCCGCAATTTGTTGAGCCCGCAATAGCAGATTTTCTAGCAATCTTTCTACTACACTAAACCATACTTTGGTTGTTCCCCGCAAGCCCAGTTTTTTCCAATTAATAGCCCGAGTTCGCACGGACCGAATTAAGTTCTGAACTTCTTCTAGCACCAGGGGGATAAACCGCAGGGATAGGGTTAAAGTTAGGGCAATTTCTGTGGTGGGAATATTAAACCGTTTCAGGGGACTCATTAAATCTTCAATTCCCGCCGCAATCTCTTCGGGGGCCGTAGTCAGTAGGTACAGATTGGTGCTATAAATTAAGGTAAAAAATAAAGTACCAATCCGGATTCCTAAATCCAGAGAACGACGGGTAACCGTAAACCGCCCTTGCTCAAAGAGGACGTAACGGTAATCCGTGGGTTGGGGGAGTTCACTGTCAATTGTCTCCTCGGGTTCGGGGGTTTCTTGACCCCAGCCAAAGGGATTGTACCACGGATTTCTGACCGGGGTTGGAGGGAGGGTAAGCGGTTCGCTATCAAAGGTTAGTTCTTGAGAAGGAAGGCGGGGTTGGTGTTCTACCGGGAGTCCATCGGGGGCGATCGCTGTAATCAGGCAAACTAACAGAGATAGGGTTAACAACCATCCCATTTGTTTGCGCCAGACTCGCAGAGGAATCAAGGCAGTAATTGTAATCAAAATTAGTAGCAAAACCAAGCCAATGCGCCAGATGGGATTTGCTAAGATTGGCGCAATTAAAAAGCTCATCAACCACAGCAGTTTGACTCGCGCATCTAAGTGATGTAACCAGGTAATGGGTTGTTCTAAATACAAGCCGATAGGCAGCGATCGCAATAAATCCATCGGATTCGAGAAAGTAAATGTTCAAAGCGTCTAAAACCGCTGTCCCAGGG
>CAYUEH010000094.1:0-1168 GCA_964442465.1 uncultured Laspinema sp.
CTGGGTTGAGGATTGAAAATTTTGCACTCTACTAAATAGGGAGAATTAAATTCGGTCATTTCTCCCGCTTGTTTTCCGGGAATTGGAAATAATCGCGCTGACAGGGGTTTATCTAATTTTATCGCTAAACTGGCAACATCGAGTAAAATTGCTTCAATCTGCTCAACGGAGATATTTCCCGGAAGGGGAACGGTATCTAATCCGCAGCCACAAACCGAAGAATATAGCAATAAATCTGTTAAATTGTAAGTTCCCTCACTGGCACGTTTTGCTAGTCCGATATCTTCACAAACGGGCAACATTAAGCCCGAATATCCACATAATTTCACGGGGATTTTTTTAATCACCCGAGTGATGAGGGCGGAAATGGCTAGGGTTCCGGAATGCCCAAATTTGCCTAATCCTAATTGTTCATAAGCGTAGGCGATACTATTAGTTTTGTCTAGGGAGGGGGCGAGGGATGCGTCTATTCCCTGATAGGAAATCTTAAATTCCTGGGCGAGTTTAGAGGCAATTGTCTCTAGTTTGATGAAATATTCTGCATAAATTTCTGTTAGATTTGTTTCTGCTTCGACTAGATTGCGAGAGTTAGAAAAGGCTTCGTTGAGTAAATCTGCCGATTCTAATCCCAGGGAAAAACTAGACTCACCTTGATGGTAGGATGCGGGAAAAAAGGGAATTCCTGGAGGACAATTGGCAGCAGCACAAAAGCGAAAGTTGCCAAATCCATTTACAGTTTCGGTGGAAATGCGGTGAATGGTTTGCGCGGAAGATTGAAGACTTTCAAAATTAATTCCATCTTGGATGTTGCCAATGGTACTTGAACAAAATATTTTTTCTGTTCTTTTGAGAATTGCCGGAATGACTGAAATTAGTTCGGGTGTTTTGGCATAACCGATATTAAAAAAATCCAACTTGAATTGGTGACAAATTTCTTCGAGTCTTTGTAAATTGGCCAGAATTTCAAATAGGGTGTCTCCGGGTAAATAGTTTTCAAAGGATTGGGTGGAAATGCGGGTGGTTTGGACTTCGTAGCCTTGAGTTTCTAACTCCTGTTGCGCTTGGGCGTTAAATTGCGCGGCTTGTTTAATTGGGGCGCTATCGGTGGGAGAGGCTAAGGAAATCCCGGTGGTGATGGTTCTAATTTTCATCAGATTGTTGTGGTTTA
>CAYUEH010000094.1:1268-7052 GCA_964442465.1 uncultured Laspinema sp.
GTGGATAAATTATACCGGCCATTGGTTAACAGTTTGAGTTCCATAAAGGGATGAGTTGTGCCGCCTTTGCGAAGGTTAATTTCGATCGCATACAAATCCCAGACTGGATGACTGCTCTCCTGACGCTGAATCGCCAAAAAGTCTACGCTAAACCGTTCTAATGCACCTTTAGCGGCTAAATTTCGACCGACGCGCATCCCCAATTCCTGCGCTTGCAGTCGGTATCCTTCATCTGCTGGAAACTGGCAACCGAGGAAAATCTGTTGATCGCTACCGCCGAGAATTTGGTCATGGGTGGAGAGAATTTCTACGTCACCATTGGGGAGAATTCGCCCTTGCACACTGGGCGATCGCTTGTCTTCTCCTTCGAGATATGCTTCCACAATTGCGCCTAATTCTGGAATGCGACTGGAAAAATTAGTCCAGGTTTCTTCCTCCGCTTGAAAGTTCATGGTTTCAAAGCGATCGCAAATGGTAGCAACCCGCTGTTCCGGTGCAATTTCATACAGGGATTGCACCTCTAAAATGGCGTTCCCTTTCCCAGAAAACCCTTCATTCAGTTTGATAGCAATCCGTTTTAAATTCGCTTCTTTTGCTAATAAGTCTGCGGTAGCAACTGCCAACTCTTGGACTGTCCAAACTGATAAACTTCCTGGCGGATGGGGAATATTACATTCGCCAAAGATTTGACGAGAACCGCTTTTGGTTCCCCATTCTAATAACTCAGGATTTAATGCCAATAAGGGAATATCTAACTGAACCGCAAGGTCCCGTTCACTGGCAGTAGAATTGAAACAAATCATGTAAGATTTATCTCGCCGCAAAACCTGCCGGATGCGCTCCATTAGACGAGGACGTTCTAAAATCTTTTCGGTTAGGGGTTTTGGGGAAGCATCGTAAGTGGAAAATAGCAACAGGCGATCGCGAGCGTGAGAAAAGGGAATTCCGGGTAGCAATTGGAGATAATATTCGACAATCGTGGGATGTAGGGGTTGGGATGTCACATAAATCAGGCGAGTGCGAGGGTTTCTCAATCGAATCAGGGAATAGAGATTGCGTTCCTCATAGTGATGTACCCCGTCAATTTTCAACAGTTCCCGGCGATCGAGTGACATGGAGGGAACCACTAAAATATCATGATCCCCGCGATCGAACTCATCGATACTTTGCCAGCGATCGCGCAATTGACTTTGTAGTTGGCGAAACCGCTCAATGCGATCGCCTTCCCATTCCGTTTGAACATCCATCTACTCAACCCCTACTTGCGATTTATTCTGTAATTTTAGCCTGATTGCTCCCCCTACCCATTCCCCTGGGGTGAGATTTGCGCCGGGATTCTGGAATACCCGTTCAGACTCCATCCGTTACCCAGGATAGAGTATCAGAGTCCAAAAATTTTCGCGCCAGGAAATGCCTCTTTTTCTACCACAGGTGGCACCAAAAAAACACCCCCGGCACGCACCGTAATCAACCGTTCCATTCCCGGCAATTGCGCATTGTCCCCGCCTCCAAAATTCACTCCGCCTAACCAAGTCGGTTGCGTCAACATCCGTAAGAGTCGTTCGGGAGTGTCCTGAAAACTCACAAAGTTTAAACCGGCGCGAAACCCAGGAGTGCTATCGATCGCCTCTAAGAATTCATATCCTTGGCGAAACACCCGCAGGGAATTGCGCGATCCCACATCTTCCGCCTTATTCTGATTGGCGCGATGAGTGTGACTGACATTTAAAGGCGACTCCAACGGCACCCGAGGTAACTCCCGATACGCTGTATTTTCCGGGTGGGTGACTTCTCGGGTTCCGGTAAAGGGACAACCCGTTTGGACGACTGGATTGCCATCATTATCAATCGTCTCTAGGGGACATCCCGATACTTTATCTCGTCCCACAATGATTTCTTGTTGCTGGCGAGTCAGTTTGCGCCAGACGGTTAGATCCACCGGCAAGCGTAAAAAGGCGAGATAAGTTCCGCCGACTGTCCATTTATCTTCGGGGGAAGTTTGGTCTTCTTTAATGGCGATCGCCTGAATCCGTTCCGAGCTTTTCATGTTAGAAATTCCATCATGAAAATCAATCCAACTTCGGGCATCATCCCGTTGAAAACCCGTATAAAATCGAGTGATTAATAACGGAGACTCCCCGGTTTTGTGGTCAGTTAAATCCTGTAAAACTTTCCAGGTTTCTACCACCGCCCGATTCACCGCCAGTTCCGTTTTGGCAATAAATTGTAAGGCAATTTCTTCCGTAGCGGGATTAAATTGCACATCATCGGCATAAGATAAACCCGACCCCAACAGTAACGGACCGCCACCCGTAGGACGAGCGGAACGAAACTGATTTTTTGCTCCTAAATCCAGAGGCAATGTTCGACCCCCATCCGGCAGTTTAAAGACATTCGGTCCATATCCCACCAAAACCGTTAAATCCCCGCTGGGAACCGTAGCACCAGGGATGTCCTTAACCTGGCCTTGTTTGAGGTTTTGATACATTGAGTAGAGGGTTTGAAATGCCGTGCCAATTTCCGGCGCAGTTAACCCCCTAGCAGCGCGCAGAAACATGATTCCAAAACATTGATCCGGTCGAACTCCTGGTGCGTGATAGATGCCTTCTTGAAGTTGTGCTGTCATGGTTAATCTTGGTGAAGGTAAAAGTTAAGAAAGAATGCCCATTTGCCGAGGACCAACGCGACCGATTTTCTGTGCGGTATCATACTGCTGTTTTAACTGATGAATGCGATCGCAAACCGACGCCTCTCGACAGCGAATCGGGTCGGAACTCGTCCGGAGAATGACATACTCATTTTCTGCCACGGGAGTGGGTTCTCCGACAACAATAATTGGGCCAATTTCAAGCTGTTGTAACAATTGAAACCCCCCGGTGAGGGGTTGCGTATCCGCACCGACTGCTACCACAATTTCATCTAAAAAGGCTTCATCTGCGTCACTCGGGCCAAATTCTAACCGTTGATACATATCTTTTTCCCCTCGACTAAAGCGAATCCACTCCTCGGGAACGGGTTGGTCTTGATACCAGAAAGCCCGATGATTAAACGATAAAATATACATTCCCAGAGGATTGTCAAAGGCCACCGTCTGACCATTCATCGCCGCCCCCTGGGCTCCCATTGCGGCTGCTGGGTCCGCATGACGACAGGCCAACCCTTCTACATTGTACTGCCGAAAAATTTGTTCTCGGCTGGCGGATTTTAGTCCAGTCTCGGTGCGAATCACGTAGGGCGCGGCTCCAAACATGACGATGTATAATAAATCATCCAAGCCATTAATCGGATGGGTCATAAACAGCGCATTGTCTTGATTTAACGCCCCAGTCGGTTGCTCAGGAACCCCGGCAGAGACCAACTCCTGGTTGTTGCCATGACCGGCAACCAGTCGAGAAAAGGCGATTTCTCGCTGACTGGGACTGAGTAGCGTGGGGTTGCTGACTCCATAGAGTGCTTCCCAACTGGGGAGAAATCCCAGGACATTCTCCACCATTGCCCGAACTGCCACGGGGTCGAATTTTGCAATACAAGTCCAGTATTCTCGCAGTTCCGTGGTGACTTGCACGCGCTTCGGGCGCATTTTTCCCGTGGCATCGGGTTTCTCAATGATTCGATATTCACAGTATTCATTGTGCAGAATATGCCGCCCTGGGACCCCCCAATCGCACAACTGTTTAGCGGTGGGTTCATCCAGACAGAATGCAGGTTCGGCAGGGTCGCCAAACCATTTAATCGGGGCGCGGACGGGATTTTTGAGGGAACTGGGGTCGAGGGTGAAAAAGCGATTTTTCCAGTTACCCAGGCGATCGTAAGCCTTTTGGATGGTTTGATTCCACTGTTCGAGGAGGTCGCTACTCACGATGGGGTCAGCCCGACCGGGAACGTCATATAACATAATGGATTATACTCCTAATATTAGGGTGGAGAACAGAAAGGGAGAGGATTGCCTCATATAGCGAGTCTAAATCATTCTGACAAGAGAATTCAGGAGTGGGAGCATCTTGCTCCTTAATCCTTAGAAGGGAGCAAGATGCTCCCACTCCTGCATAAAAATTGTCCAATTCCTGCAAGATGCGCTATAGTGCCATGATTCCATAGTGCAACAGGACTGCACCAGTCCCGATAGATTTCAGATTTTTTAAAGAAAGTGACTTTAACCTCGAACTGCTTTGACTAAGGACTGACAGGCTTTGAAGAATATGCTAACATCCATGCCCAACCCAATATACTGCACGCCGACATCAATCCATTGTTTCGCACTTTCCGGCGTGGTGGTAAAGGTTCCGACTGCCTTGCCTGCATCGCGAATGGTTGTGACGGCACGTTTCATCAAGTCCACAACCCGGGGGTCCTCAACTTGACCGGGGATTTCCAGGGATTGGGAGAGGTCATAAGGACCGAGAAAAATTACGTCAATCTGGGGAACAGTGACAATTTCGGCTAAGTTTTGGATGCCGGTTTGACCTTCGACATGAACGATCGCCAGGGATTCGGCATTGAGGCGATCGGTGATATTCGTGCCAGCAGAGGTGTAGGCACCGGCGCGGGTACCGAAGGAGAGACCTCGGGTCCCGACGGGGTGATATTTGGCACTCTGAATGACTGTGGCAGCATCAGCTTGGGTTTCGATTTGGGGGACCTGGACCCCGGCACTACCAATATCAAGGGCACGCTGAATTTGAGAGGCATCGTTTTTAGAAACCCGGACGATGGGGGCCAGTCCCACGGAATCCGCAGCGCGACAGAGGTCTTCCGCAGCGAGGATATGTAAAGGGCCATGTTCGAGGTCAATCACGGCAAAGTCAAATCCGGCATGACCACAAATTTCGATAAAGGCAGGATAGGGACAGTTGATAAAAGGGCCGAGAACGGTTTCTCCTCGTTGGAGTTTGCGTTTGAGTTGATTTTCGCGCATAGCGGCAGGGTTGGCGGTGGGATTGTCTCAATTTTAACGGAAGGAGGATGTAGGGACTAAGGGGGTACAAAAAGAAATCGCACCCGGTTTGATACGGGTGCGATCGCCTTATTTATCTATCGATGACTGGATTCTACAGGTTCCAGTTCAGATTGACCTTACATCAGCATGAAGCTCTCTTCGGTAATTTCCACTTGCGAGAACACAGTCAGGGAGTATTCCGCACTAAAGGTAATCGTGGAAACAATCTGTCCGGACTCCATCGTGGACGAGGAAATTCCTAAATCGTCCGTAGTCGTATTGGCATCAAACAAATCAGAGAGATTGTTGACTCCGAAGGTTGCACCGGCAAACTTGATGACGTCACCTTCTTCGGCGTTGAAGTCCAAAATCACGTCTTGCTTTTTGGCTTTCTTGCGGGCAGTTTTCTCGGTTTCTTCGCCGTCTTCACCCTCTTCCATATTGTCGAGGAGAACATCGGCATCTAAGATGAAGACATCTGCACCTTGACCACCGACGAGGGTATCTTTATCAGACCCACCGTACAGGGTATCGTCACCGTCGCCGCCAATCAGCAAGTCTTTTCCATTGCCACCCATCAGGATGTCATTTCCGATTCCGCCAATCAGGGTATCTTTGCCATTCCCACCTTCTAGGTAGTTATCTCCGGCGACACCACAGAGGAAGTCATTACCATTGTCACCCATCAGGGTATCATTACCGCGACCGCCAATAATGGTGTCTTTGTCATTACCTCCTTCTAGGTAGTTATTGCCACTCATGAGCAGATCGTCGGCATCATCCCCTTCGAGGTTATCTTCGCTATCGCTGCCTTCGAGTGCATCATCGTCTTCGGCAACAACATCATC
>CAYUEH010000094.1:7152-10825 GCA_964442465.1 uncultured Laspinema sp.
CAACGGTATCATCGTCTTCGGCAACGGTATCATCACCTTCGACAACGGTATCGTCTTCGGCAACGGCATCATCACCTTCGGCAACGGTATCATCGTCTTCATCATCGATGGGTCCGATGTCTTCCCCGTTCATCAAGGCTTCAAACACTTCCATGTCAGCAATCAGGAGGTCATTTCCGTTGCCACCAAAGATGGAGTCGTTGCCGATGCCGCCAATCAGGGTGTCGTGTTGGTTGCCACCTTCGATGAAGTTATCCCCAGCGATCCCGAAGATCATGTCTTTGCGGTTACCACCGATGAGGGAATCGCTGCCTTCACCGCCGATGAGAACATCAATCCGTTTTTCTGCGGTGAGACTTACCCCTTCATCGCTGTCGGCCACTAAAACGTTCTTGCCATTGACGTTGATATCATCCAGACTGGGGATTTCGATATCTAGATCATCACAACTTGGCAGGGACTCTAGGGCGGTATCCGGTGCTTGAGTGATCAAGCCTTCAAATTGACCGACTTCGATATAGTGTTCAAAGGCACTGGCGAATTCTTTGCCTTCACCGATGAGGGCTTTGGTTTCGTCATCGAGGAGGGAGAGATAGAATTCGACGTTGAATTCCGAGGTGGCAACTAAACCCGTGGAGAGTCCGACTTCAATGAAGTGAGCGAAGGCGCTGCTGTATTCACCGGAGGCGATCGCCTGAGCCACACCGGACTGAGTGAGATAGAACTCTTCGTCAAAGATAGCGGTACAGACTTGTCCTTCAGAGAATCCCACCTCTACGAAGTAGGCAAAGGCACTGCTGTATTCCCCAGATTCAACAAGTTGCGCGACTTCTGGATATTGTTCCAGATAGAAGGCTTCATCAAACAGCGTAGTACCAACGAGACCCTCGGACAAGCCGACTTCTAGGAAATGCTCAAAAGCACTGCTGTATTCCCCTGACTCGATCAGGGTTGCGACTTCCGGATACTGCTCCAGATAGAAGGCTTCATCAAAGAAGGGACTTGGGCTATTGCCTTCTGTTTCGCCAACTTCTAAGAAGTGGTCTAAGGCGCTGCTGTATTCCCCAGATTCGATGAGGATCGAGACATTGGTATAGGTTGCGAGATAATATTCTGCGCTAAATACCTTGCTGACTTTGGTGATTTTCTCGACGCTGGTGACGTCGATGGTTCCTTCGTCACTGATTTCCACCCCTTCAATACTGATGCTGGGAGCACCCGTAATTGCAAAATCGCTGGCGGTGAGTTCTGAAGTAGACCAGACGTTGACGGCACCTTTGCCTTCCAGGGTCAGAACCGTCAGGAACTTGGTTGTCACGGTGCCATCTTCAGCGGTTTCCTCAACTTCGCTGACTTTGGCGGCACTTAAAAGTTGTTCAGCGGTTAAAGTGCCACCGACGACTTCGATTTTGTCCCCTTCTTCGGCATTGAAGTCGAGAATGGTGGCCCGATGTTTCGGTTTTTGGCCACTCACATCGAGGATAAAGGTATCACTGCCTTCACCACCGACGAGACTATCGGATTTGCCACCGCTGGTATAGAGGTAGTCATCCCCGTTGCCACCGATCAGCAAGCTCTTGCCTTTGCCACCGGCAATCAGGGTGTCGCTGCCTTCACTACCGCAAAGGGTATCTTTCTTGTCGCTGCCAATCAGCAGATCATCGCCGTCGCCACCGATGAGCAGGTTTTTGTCTTTGTTGCCGATCAAGGTGTCGTTACCTTCGCCACCGACGAGGGTATCTTTATTCTTGCTACCGACGAGTAAGTCATCTCCCTCGCCGCCGAAGAGGACGGATTTTCCTTTGCCTGCCATCAGGATATCGTCACCGGCATCGCCAATGATGACATCTTTGTTTTTGGCCCCCAACAGCACATCATTGTCTTCGGTGCCGATGATGGCGTTGCTGGCATTAAACTGACTGGGGTCTAAGTCGCCGAGTAAGTCGGCGCATTCGGGAATCGTGATGTTGTCGGAGGAGGAGAGCAGTCCTTCTTCTTTGCCGACTTTCATGTAGTAGGCAAAGGCGGTGGGAAATTCCTTGCCTTCACCAATCAGGGATTTTTCTTCTTCGGTTAGCTGCTGTAAGAAGACTTCTTCGTTGAAGGTAGCGCTGGCGGTGATGCCGATCGTAATGCCGATACTAATAAAGTGGGTAAAGGCAATCTGGAATGTTTGCGCTTCGGTTGCACCGGCGGGAATTTCCGGCATCTCGAAGTCGGGATTTTCCGAGGCATATTCCTCTAGTTGTTCTAAGTAGAACTCGGCATCAAAGTCGGGGAGGGGATTTTGGCCTTTTTCAAAGCCTTCTTGCATGAAGTATTCAAAGACGCTGGTATATGTCCCACTGACGATCAGTTGTTGGACTTCTGAGTATTGCAGTAAGAAGTATTCTTCGTCAAAGAACTGAGTGGGAATATCCCCTTGCGCTTGTCCGACTTGCAGGAAGTAGTCGAGGACGCTTTCGTATTCGCCGGATTCGATGCGTTCTTGGATTTGGGGATTTTGCTCTAAGTAGAAGCTGAGGTCGAAGAGGGGACTGAAACTCTTCTGGCTGATTTCGGCGTCGAATTGTCCTTCGAGGAGGTAGTATTCGATCGCACTTTTGAATTGTTTCCCTTCACCGATGAGTTCGCGGATTTGTTCCGGCAGTTGAGCGAGGAAGAAGTCTTCTTTAAAGACGCCTGTTTTGGCGATCGCCTCTGTGTCTTCCGTCAGTGCTGGATCATCTTCTATGGGTTGTTCGCCATCGCTGGGTTGTTCGCCATCGCTGGGAATTGTCGGTGGCACTGGCGGCGGATTTAAGATAACCGGGGAAGTGTTGGTCGTTTCTTCTGTGGTAGAGGTTTCTTCCGTTTCTAGTTCATCCTCATCTGTCGGCATTTCTCCGGCGGTTTCTTCTTCTGGCAAGGGAGGATTCGGCAGGAATCCGCTCAAGAATCCAAACTGGAAGAAGTGGGAAATGGCACTAGAGAATTGACCGCTTTCGATGCCTTCTGCAACTTCTTGATACTGTGCTAAGTAACTCTCGATATTGAAGGATTCACTGGGAATGCGGCCTTCAAAGATGCCGTGATTTAAGAAGTGGGAGAAGACACTTTTAATCTTGCCAGTTTTTAAGGCTTGGGCAACATCTTGATATTGTTGCAGGTAAAATTGACCGCTGAAGAAGCTACTGAAGGTGCGGATTTCAAAGCGTCCATGTTGCAGCCAGTGGGTGAGTCCGCTGCTAAATTCTCCGGTTTGAACGGCTTCGTTGACATCTGGATTGTTTTCCAGATATTCTTGTTCGTTGTAGGCGAGGTTGGGAGAGCGATTTTCTTTGCAGCCAAATTTGAGGAAATGTTGGAGTCCACTTTCAAAGTTGCCGTTGGCGATCGCCTCTTTGACATCGGCATTACTTTCTACATAGAACGTGGCATCAAACCCAGCGATGATTGTCCGTTCTTCTTTATATCCAAATTTGTAGGCGTGTTGTAACCCACTCTTGAATAAACCCTGTTCGACAGCTTCAGCAACGTCCGGGTTTTCCGCTAAATATTCTTCTTCATCGCAATAAGCGGTAACCAGTTCTTTGATTTCCGGATCGACATCGGCATCGTCGTCGATTTCCATTTCTTCAGTATCCTCTACTGCTTCAGTATCCTCTACTGCTTCAGTATCCTCTACTGCTTC